>NZ_JBHVBL010000008.1:0-138984 GCF_042668165.1 Arthrobacter sp. NPDC057388 | reverse complement strand
ATACTGGATGTTAAACGAAATGGTGGGCCGGCAACCATGTGGTTGCCGGCCCTCCTCAAGCAGCTGGAATCAGCAGTGCTGGATTACCAGGAAGACTTGGTGATGCCCGGGAGCTCGCCCTTGTGGGCCATGTCGCGGAAGCGAACACGGGAGATACCGAACTTCTGGAAGGTACCGCGCGGACGGCCGTCGATGATGTCGCGGTTACGCAGACGGATCGGGGAGGCGTTGCGGGGCAGCTTCTGCAGGCCGAGGCGTGCAGCTTCGCGTGCTTCGTCAGTCGCGTTCGGGTCAACCAGGGTCTTCTTCAGCTCGAGGCGCTTTGCAGCGTAACGCTCAACGATGACCTTGCGCTGCTCGTTGCGAGCAATCTTGGACTTCTTAGCCATGTGTTTAGCGCTCCTCTCGGAATTCGACGTGCTGGCGGATCTTGGGGTCGTACTTCTTCAGGACCAGGCGGTCCGGATC
This sequence comes from Arthrobacter sp. NPDC057388, assembly GCF_042668165.1. Lineage (NCBI taxonomy): Bacteria > Bacillati > Actinomycetota > Actinomycetes > Micrococcales > Micrococcaceae > Arthrobacter > Arthrobacter sp. NPDC057388. The sequence continues at coordinate 138,516 of NZ_JBHVBL010000008.1, read as the reverse complement.
GTTACGACGGTTCTTACGGGTTACGTAGGTGTAACCCGTGCCCGCGGTCGACTTGAGCTTGATGATCGGACGTACGTCCTTGTCCTTTGCCACTAGAGCTTCACTCCTCGTGCCAGGATGTCGGCGACGACAACGTCGATGCCGCGTACGTCGATGGTCTTGATGCCCTTTGCAGAGACCTGCAGAGTGACATTACGGCGCAGGGACGGAACCCAGTAGCGCTTCTTCTGGATGTTCGGGTCGAACCGGCGCTTGTTGCGGCGGTGCGAGTGCGAAATGCTGTGTCCAAAGCCCGGCTCGGCTCCGGTCACCTGGCAGTGTGCTGCCATGACGACTCTCCTCTGAAAAAATGAATGAAACGGCGGGCAGAATTCTGCTTCACCGCGCGGCAGGCGACGTCCGGATCCAGCCTCACGCACCCGCAGGTCGCTAACACCGGCGAACCGGGTTGCTGCGGCGGAATGCGATGAGCCACGGACACTTGGCGATGGGAACCACCGCGAAATGCCGGGTTACTGGGCGAATACAGGAATGCACGCAACTTGAGCCCCTAACTACCGGCCTGAAGTGCTGTATTTACTGCCTACAGCCGCCGCAAACCGGAGCAATTGCACACGCTCCGCGCCACCTAGCGCCAACCAAGTCTACGAGACACGCGAATTAAAGACCAATCCGGCGGGATAAGGGTGTACAAAGCCTGCGGGCCGAGGGCGCCCCGCGTCTCCTGACACACAACTCCCTTCAACACATACCGGGAAAGAAGGCTCTTCACAGCAAAGCCATAGGCTCGGAGCAGAGCCTTGAGCCATGAACACACAGCTTTTGCCCTCAACCGGAACCCGGACGGGCGGCCAATCCGGAGCTCAAGCCGGGAACGGGACCGAAACGAGGACCGGGACCCCGCCGCCTCCTGCCCACGGGCCTGCGCCGGTTGGGGACACCGGCCGCTTCGCCGGCCAGCACCGGCGCCGGCTCCTCCGTGCTGATGCCTTGACCGTGACGGCATGGTCCTCGCTGGCCGCTTCTGTTGCGCTCTGGCTTGCCGACGGCGGCCTGAGGGCGGCCTCATCGCCGGCGGGCCTGCTCACCGCGCTGGGCATCGTTGCAGGCCTTGCCGGCATGGACCTGGTACTGCTCATGCTTTTGCTGGCGGCCAGGATCCCGTTCATCGACGGTGCCGTTGGGCATGACCGGGCGCTGGAGTTTCACCGGAAGCTGGGCAAACCTTCGCTGTACTTGCTGCTGGCCCACGGACTGCTTATCGCGGTGGGCTACGGCATGGCAGAGGGGCTCGATCCGGTCAGCGAAGCTGTGGCGCTCTGGGTGCTGGTGCCCGATATGTGGCTCGCCTTCGTCTCCCTGGCCCTCTTCATTGCGGTCGTGGCCACGTCCCTGGTGGCGGTCCGACGCCGGTTCCCCTACGAATTCTGGTACGCCGTACACCTGCTCACCTACGCCGCTGTGCTCACTTCGCTGCCGCACCAGTTCAGCGTGGGCGGACTCTTCGCGGAAGGAACGTGGCAGCGCTGGTACTGGGCCGCCATCTGTGTGGCCACCGGGGCGGCCCTGCTGTACTACCGGGTCATCCAGCCCGTACGGGCAACGTTCAGGCATCAGCTCACCGTTCAACGCGTCACCCCGGTGGCCCCCGGAGTGGTCAGCATCGAAATGAGCGGCCTGCAGTTGGGCTCCTTGGCCGGCAACGGCGGACGGTTCTTCATCTGGCGCTTCCTCGCCCCGGGACTGTGGTGGCATCCGCATCCATTCAGCCTCTCGGCAGAGCCATTGCGGACCGGGCCGGACGGGCACGGAAAGCTGCGGATCACCGTAAGAAACCTTGGTCGCGGCTCGGCCCGGCTGCTCCGGCTGCGGCATGGAACGAAGGTGGCCATCGAAGGGCCCTACGGACTTTTCAGCTCGGCCGCACGCAGCAAGGACCGTGTGGTTATGATCGGCGCCGGAATTGGCATCACACCGTTGCGGGCACTGCTGGAAACCACCCCTTTCGCGCCCGGCCAGGCCACGGTCCTGCTCCGCGGGCACAGCAACCAGGAGCTTTACCTCGGTGCGGAAATCCTCGAGCTGTGCCGGCAGCGCGGCGCAACGCTCTTCCACCTGACCGGTGGACGGGACCGCGGTTCACCCGACAGCTGGCTTCCGGCCGCCGAGCACCGGTCCGGCTACACCCTGGCGGACTACGTCCCGGAAGTCGCCTCCGCCGACGTCTATGTATGCGGGCCTTCGCAGTGGGCAGACTGCGTCCTGGACGCCGCCCGTGCCGCCGGGGTCCCTGAAGATCAGCTCCATCACGAAAGGTTCGACTGGTGAGAATCAGAGCAGCAGTTTCAGCCGCCTTGGCTTCGGCCGGCATCCTCCTGGCCGGTTGGCAGTCGGGTGTCCACGTGGCCGACACCCGCAGCGCGCTTGCCGCGGCAGCAGCGGGAAACCACGCAGCCGGAACCACGGAGAGCACAGACAGCAGTGGGACCACGTCGCCGGGATCATCGGCGGGCACCTCCGGGACGAACGGGACGAACGGGACGTCCGGCGCGGCAGGTGCCGCAGGTGCCGCAGGTGCCGCAGGTGCCGCAGGTGCCGCAGGTGCCGCAGGTGCCGCAGCCAAGGCCGGCGGCACGTACGACGGCGACGTGGTCCAGACCCGTTTCGGCAGCGTGCAGGTGCAAGTCACCGTGAAGGCAGGGCAGATCACCGACGTCGCGGCCCTGAAACTGACCGACGCCGAAGGCCGCTCCGTGCAGATCAGCAACTACGCCGCACCGATTCTGCGCAGCGAGGTGCTGCAGGCACAGTCCGCCAACGTGCAGACGGTGGGCGGCGCCACCGTCACCAGCGATGCCTACCTCACATCCCTGCAGGCAGCCCTCGATGCAGCAAACCTCTGAAACCACGCACCGGCTCCGGGCCCGGACGTTCACCTGCATGGGGACTGTCATCAGCCTGACGGTCCCCACGGAGGCCCGCAAAGCACCTCAGACAGCGGTGGATGAGCTGGAAGCGGCGACCGCCGTCGTCGAACGCCTTTTCACCGAACTGGACAGCATCTTCAGCCTCTACCGCACCGATTCGGAGGCGAGCCGCCTGGTGCGCGGCGAACTCGCGCTGCCGGCGGCGTCGGCGGAAATGCGGGCGCGGTATGGGGAGGCGGCCGAATGGAGGCTCCTCACCGAAGGCGCGTTCACGCCGGAGCGTCCGGACGGGGCACTGGACCTTTCCGGAATCGTCAAAGGGCACGCCATTCGCGAAGCCGGCATGTCACTGCTGGCACTTGGGATGGCCAACTGGTGCCTGAATGCCGGCGGGGACGTGCTGGTCAGCGGCTCTCCCAATCCCGGCAGCGATGCACCCTGGCGGGCGGGAATCGTCGACCCGGCGGACCGCAGGACCCTGCTGGCCGGATTCCCGCTGGGCGGGCTTCTGCGGGGCGGGCTTACTTCGGCTGAACAGACGGCCGACGGCGGGACCCGGGTGGCGCTGGCCACGTCAGGTTCCGCTGAGCGCGGCGACCATATCTGGAGCGCCCCGGCCGGGGCGGCGGATTTCCTGCAGGTTTCTGTGGCGGCAGCGGATGTGGTCACAGCCGATGTTCTTGCGACTGCGATCGTGGCCGGCGGGATTCCGATGCTCAACCGGGCCACAGCCATGTGGGATATCGAGGCGCTGGCCGTCCGCACCAACGGTGACCTGCTGGCCACTGACGGATTCCGGCAGTAGCCAGGGCCGCGGCGGACCGCCTGCCTAAAGTCTGGTGAGCTGGGCGTACCTGGGCTGGAGGTTGTCGCCGGAGGATTTGCCGGTGACCCGGCGGACCACCCACGGCGCGGCGAATTCCCGGACCCATTGGGCGTTGGCCCGCAGCGCCTCCGCCCTGCTGAGCTCGGGGACGGGGGTCATGGGCGGAACCTCGATGGAATGCTCGTGTTCCAGGACGGTCAGGACGCGCTTGGCCATGTTTGCGTGGCCGGCGGCGGACATGTGCATCCGGTCCCGGGCCCACATGCCCCAGTCGTAGTATTCGTTGAAGCGCCAGTAGTCCACCAGCAGGGCGCCGTGGTCCCCGGCAATGCCCCGCACCAGCTCGTTGTAGATGGCTGTACGTCCCCGCATGGTGCCGAAAACCTTGGATCCCCGCGCGTCGAAGCCCGTGAACAGCACCACCGTGGCACCGGTGGCCGCGAGTTTTCCGACGGCCTTGTCATAGTCAATGAGCAGGTCGTCGATGTCGATCTTCGGCCGGAGAATGTCGTTGGCACCCGCGTACAGGGTCACCAGGGTGGGGTTGAGGGCGATGGCGGCGTCCACCTGCTCGGCCAGGATCTGCCGCAGCTTCCTGCCCCGGATCGCCAGATTCGCGTAGCCGAAGCCGGGGTCCGCGGCAGCCAGCTGCTCCGCCACCCGGTCAGCCCAGCCGCGTACCCCGTTGGGCCGCGTCGGGTCGTCGTCGCCCACGCCCTCCGTGAAGGAATCTCCGAGGGCGACGTAACGGGCCGTGAAATCCATGGGAGTTAGTCTGCCACCCGTTGCCGGGAGCAACCAAGGCGGGCCGCACAGTTCACCGGTTGCCGGTGGTTCCTGCTGCTGGCGCTACGGTTGCCGCTCGCGGAGGATCCAGTGGTTGCTGTCCAGGCGGGCCACGATCTTTTCACCGATGCGGGCGAGATCCGCGACATCACGCTCGCTCAGGGCGTCGAGGAACAGCGAGCGCACAGATTCGACGTGGCCCGGCGCCAGCTCCACGATGGTGGCCATGCCCTCTTCGGTGAGGTGTGCGGTGGTGACGCGGGCGTCGCCGGGATGCGGCCGGCGTTCCACCCACCCGCGGTTCTGGAGCTTGGTGACCACGTGGGACAGCCGGGAGAGGGAGGCGCTGGTCCGTGCGGCCAGCTCGCTCATGGGCAGGAAGCGCCCGTCGGCCTCGGAGAGCATCGCCAGGACGTTGTAGTCGAACAGCGACACCTTGCCGGCGGCATGCAGCTGGGTATCCAGCGACGCGGGCAGCATGGTGTTGATGCTCAGCAGGGCAAGCCATGCCCTGCGTTCATTGGCGTTCAGCCAGCGCGGTTCGGTCATTACTCCATCCTAGGAGAACTGACGCTTGACGGTTCAAGGCCGGGGTCCGGCAGCGGCGGGTCACTAACGGCCAGCACCGTGGCGGTAGGCTGGCGGTCATGTACGTAGTTTCCCTGACCTACAAAGTTGCCCAGGAGATCGTGGACCAGCACGTGGATGCCCACATGGACTGGGTGAACGATGCCTTTGACCAGGGCATCTTCATTGCCTCCGGCCGCAAGGTTCCGCGCACGGGTGGCGTGCTGCTCTCCAAGGCAGACCGCCTCACACTCGACGAGTCGCTGGCCAAGGATCCGTTCAACGTGCACAGCGTTGCCGACTTTGATGTCGTGGAATTCGCTGTCACCCGCACCGCGCCTGGATTCGAGAACCTGCTGGACTAACCTGCCGGAGCTGGGCCCGCGCTAAGCAGCCGGCGGCTCCATCAGCTTTTTCAGGCCGCCCTTCCGCGGCACCTTCACCGGCTGCGGCCAGCGGGGACTAAGGTTGTCGCCCAGTGTCACACCCCGGAGCTTGCGGCCAAAAAGCGGCAGCACCCAGTCATTCACCCAGCGCCGCTGGCGCCGCTCCCAGTCGCGGAGCGACATCCTGGCCGGCGGCTCCCACTCCTTCAGGCTGATCTTGTGCGGCACCCCCAGGTGGTCCAGGACCTGGGCGGCGAGGTACTTGTGGCCGGCCTTGGACATGTGCAGCCGGTCGGTGTCCCACATCCTGCGGTCGTGAAAGGCTTCGAAGCACCAGTAGTCCACCAGGACCGCCCCGTACTTCGCGGCGAGTTCCCGGACCCGCCTGTTGTACAGGGTGTTGCGCTTCTTCAGCGGTTCAAGCACCGCGGACACCTTCACGTCGAACCCGGTGAACAGGACCAGGGTTGCGCCCGTGGCGGCCAGCCGGGCTACCAATTCCTCGTATTGGGCGAGGAGCGCGTCCATGTCGGTGCCGAAGTCCAGGATGTCGTTCCCGCCGGCGTAGAGGGTGATGAGTGTAGGCTCCATCGCCAGCGCCTGTTCCAGCTGTTCATCCACGATGTGGCGCAGGCGCTTGCTCCTGATCGCAAGATTGGCGTAGTGCCAGCCGGGTTCCGCCTTGGCGAGTTTCTCCGCCACCCGGTCAGCCCAGCCGCGTACTCCGTTAGGCAGCTTGGAACTCCGGTCGCCGACCCCTTCCGTGAAGGAATCCCCCAGGGCCACGAATACGCGCCGCCTCCCCCGGTCCGGAAGCAATGGAGAGACACCCACCCGGACAAGGTACACACGCTCTGCAACATTCAGGGAAACCCGAGATGAACGACGGCGGGTCCCGCCCGGGTGTTCAGGCTGCGGACGCGTCGGGGTTCAGGCGGCAAGAGCTGCGGACGCGTTGGGGTTCAGGCGACAGGAGGTGAGGACGCGTCGGGGTGGAGGCGACGGGAGGTGAGGAAGCGTCTGAGCCGGCGGACCCGGTTCCGGAGCGCCGGGGGCTCAGAGCTCGGCTTTTCCCTGCCGCCAGTACCCCATGAACGCCACCTGTTTCCGGTCGATGCCGACGTCGCGGACCAGGTAGCGCCGCATCTCCTTGATGACCCCGGCCTCCCCGGCGATCCACGCGTAGAAGGGCAGGGCGCCGGCGGGCTTGTCGGGGTTTTTGGTGGCAGTGACGGCGGCGGAGTCGAGGCGGGCCGGGGTTTCCCACAGGATTTCCTGGTCCACGTTCACGTCGTCGGGCTCCGGACCGGCGGCCTCGGCGGACTTGATGCCCACCCAGCCCGGCACGGGGACCGCTGACCGCACCGCTTCCCGGAGGAGCTCGCCGTGCGGCCGGGACCTGCCGATGGAGGCGCCGCGTGCCAGCCAGGTGATTTCGACGTCGGCCGCAGTCTGCAGGTCCAGGAAGTCGCCGGCCTGCGGCACCTCGAGGAAGGCATGCCCGGTCATGTACCCGGGCAGGCTTTCAAGAATGGCGCTGATCGCGGGGACGGCCGTTTCGTCGCCGGCCAGGAGCACACGCCCGGCCAGCCCCGGCCGCCATTCGATTCCGGAGTAGATCTCCGCAGTAACGCAGTGCGCCGCGCGGTTGTTCGGGCCGATCAGGGTCAGGGTATCGCCCGGCTTGGCCGTCAGCGCCCAGTTCGCCGCGGGACCGCCGTTGCCGTCGGCGTCGAAGTGCATCACGAAATCGACGTCGATCTCCGGGTACACGGCGTCCAGCCGGGCCTGCCGGACTGTGTAGGTGCGCATGGAGCCGCGCGTGGCCGGATCCATGGCCAGCCATTCCTGGTACCAGCCGCTCTCCTCCATCCGGAACTGCGGCAGCGGAAGCCGGCTGCCGTCCGGCGCCAGCGAGGGGATCATCAGTTTGATGCGCAGGTCCATGCTGTCCCCGTGGACACCGAAGTCGCGGAGCGAGTAGCCGCCGAATGTCACGCGCCGGAAGTTCGGGCTGAGCTCCTGAACTGCGGAGACGGTGACATCGAACGCCAGCGTCATCGGCTCCGTAGCCAGGCCGCGGCGTTCCGGCCCAGAGGCGGTGCGGGCGGGGCTGTCCTGTACTGCACTGCTGTGTACTGCACTCATGAGGCCATCTCCAGGGTCGTCGTCGGAACTTTTGGGTCTGCGTGGTGCCTGCCGAGCGGAATGATCAGCGGGGTGCCGGAGACCGGATCCGGCACCACCCGGGACTCCAGTCCGAAAACGTGCCGGACCAGTTCCTCGGTAATCACGCTGGAGGACGCGCCTTCGGCAACGATCCGCCCGCCCTTCATGGCGATGACATGGTCCGCGTACCGCGCGGCAAGGTTAAGGTCGTGCAGCACGATCGCCACCGTGGTGCCGCGTTGCCGGTTCAGGTCGGTGACCAGATCCAGCACCTCGACCTGGTGCGCGAGGTCCAGATAAGTCGTGGGCTCGTCAAGCAGCAGCACGTCGGTTTCCTGGGCGAGGGCCATAGCGATCCACACCCGCTGGCGCTGGCCGCCGGAAAGTTCGTCGACGTTCCGCCCCGCGAGCTCCAGCGTTTCGGTGGCTTCCAGCGCACGCTGCACCGCGGCGTCGTCCTTGTCCGACCAGCTGCGGAAGAAGCCCTGGTGCGGGTAGCGGCCGCGGCCCACCAGGTCACGGACGGTGATGCCGTCCGGCGCCGTGGGGTGCTGCGGCAGCAGGCCGAGCGTGCGGGCGAGTTCGCGCGCCGGGCGGGAGTGGATGTCCTTGCCGTCGAGGGTGACCGTGCCGCCCGCGGGCTTCAGGAGCCGGGACAGCCCGCGCAGCAGCGTGGATTTGCCGCAGGCGTTGGCGCCCACGATCATGGTCACCTTTCCTTCGGGAACCTCAGCGGTGAGGTTTTCAACGACCCGCCGCTGGTCATACTGCAGCGTGAGGTCCCGGGCGTGCAGAACAGCCATCAGGCGTCCTTTCGGTCGGAGGTGACCAGGAGCCACAGCAGGAACGGGGCGCCGAGGGCGCCGGTGATGACGCCGACCGGCAGGACGGTGCCGTCCAGCAGCAGCGGGGCGACATTGGCGGCGAAGTAGTCCGCTGCCAGGACGATCAGGGCGCCCACCAGGGCCGATGCAGGGAGGCTGGAGCAGCCGGTGAAGCGGCGGGCGATGGGGCCGGCGAGGAAGGCGACGAACGCTACCGGCCCGGCAGCCGCCGTCGCCACTGCAGCGAGCGCGACGGCGGTAAGCACCAGACCCAGCCGCGTGGCACCCACCCGGATGCCAAGCCCTGCGGCGGCGTCGTCCCCGAGCTCGAGGATGCGCAGCGGTCCGGCCAGCAGGCCGGCGACCGGTACCAGGACCAGCAGGGCCAGGGCCAGCACCCCGGCACGGTCCCAGCTGGCGGAGTTGAGTGAGCCGTTGATCCAGATCAGTGCCTCGGCGGCAGTGCGGATGTCGGCCCGGGTCATGAGGAAGCTGACCATGGCGTGCAGCGCGGCGGCGATGCCGACGCCGGCGAGGATCAGGCGGCTGCCGGCGGCGTTCCCGCGGCTGCCGCCGCCGAGGGTTCCGCTGCGGGAAATGCCATAAATCAGTGCCGCCACGGCCATCGCGCCGCCAAGGGCAGCCCCGGACACCGCGGCACCGGAGGCGCCGAACACGACGATGGCCAGGACCGCTGCGGCGCTGGCCCCGTAGCTGATGCCGATCACGTCCGGGCTGGCCAGCGGGTTGCGGAGCATGGTCTGGAACAGTGCACCGGAGAGTCCGAACGCCAGTCCGATCAGCGTGCCGATGACAGCCCGCGGCAGCTTGGCTTCCATCACGATGAAGCTGGCGCCGGGGATCTTCTCGCCGCCGGTGAAGTGGGCGGTGAGGATTTTGAAGAAGTCCGGGATGGTCACGGTGTAACTCCCCAGCAGGATGCTGGCGGCCAGGAGAAGCACGACGCCGGCGGCCAGTACCGCTGTCCGGTTCAGTTTGCGCCGGTTCGCAGCGCGAACGGGCAGATGATGCCCTGTTTCGGCGGTTTTGAGGTTGTTAACTGCCAGTTCGCGCTCGCCGGTGGTGGGGGCGGAGGTTCGAGGTGTGCTCACAGGCCTGCCCCCTTGCCGCGGCGGACCAGCCAGACGAAGACCGGTGCGCCGATCAGGGCAGTCATGATGCCGGCCGGGACCTCGCCGGGCAGCAGGATGACCCGCCCAACGACGTCGGACACCAGCAGCAGCGCCGGTGCGAGTACTGCGGAAAACGGCAGGATCCACCGGTAGTCCGGCCCGGTCAGGAAGCGGACGGCGTGCGGGACAACGAGGCCGACGAACCCGATGGGTCCGGCCAGCGCCGTGGCCGACCCGCACAGCAGGACGATGCCCAGCGCGGTGACGGCCCGGGCCAGGCCGACGTTCTGCCCCAGGCCGCGGGCCACGTCGTCACCGAGAGCCAGGCTGTTGAGGACGCGTCCGGCCAGGAGCACGATCACTGCCCCGGCGGCGAGGAACGGCAGGCCGGGCAGCACCACGGACCAGTCCCGCCCCGCAATGCCGCCCACCTGCCAGAAGCGGAAGCGGTCCAGGGTGTCCTGGCTGGAGACCAGGATGACGTTCATCAGGGAGAACAGCCCTGCGCTGAGGGCGGCACCCGCCAGGGCGAGCTTGACCGGCGTCGCGCCGTCCCGGCCCATGGAGGCGATGAGGTAAACGACGACGGCGGCCACAGCGGCGCCGATGAAGGCGAACCAGATGTAGCCGGTCAGCGAGGAAATGCCGAAGACGTAGATGCCGGTGACCACGGCAAGCGCGGCGCCGGCGTTGACGCCGATGATGCCCGGATCGGCCAGCGGATTACGCGCCACACCCTGCATCGCCGCGCCAGCCAGGCCCAGCGCCGCACCTGCGAGCAGTCCCAGCAGCGTCCTCGGGATCCGGGCGTGCACCACGGCATGGTCGCCGTCCGCGGGGTTGAACTGGGTCAGCGCCTGCCACACGGTTTCGAGGGACAGGCCGCGGGCACCCACGGCCAGTGACGCGGCGCAAACAACGGCAAGCACGACGACGGCGGCCAGCAGCCAGGCGGGCTGCGTGCCTTTACCTGCGCGGGTCCCGGCGCGAACGTACAGTTGGGGCCCTGTTTCGTCGCTTTTTAGGGCCTCAAGTGTACGTTCGCGCTCCCCGGAGGAGGCCGTCGTCGTGCTTGGCGTCATGGCTGGTATTTACTTGGCGGCTGCGTCAGCGCCGGCTGCGAGCTGGGGCAGGAACTTGTCCAGGGCCCACGGCAGGCTCAGCGGGGACGACGCGGAGATCGCCAGGGTCAGGGTGTTGTCCGAGTCGGCAACGAGGGCGCCCTTCTTGACGGCTGGGATCTGGCTCAGCAGCGGATCCTTGACGATCTGGTCCTTGGTCTTGGCATCCGGAACCCAGGTCACGAACACATCGGACTCCAGCTCGTTGGCCTTCTCGGCGGACCATGCGGTGAAGAACTCCTTGGAGCCCTTGGACTTCTCCTCCACAATGGCGGCCGGCTTCATGCCGATCTCGGTCAGGAAGCGCGGGCGGTTGTCGGCGGCGAGGTACACGTTCACGCCGTCGCCCTTGGCCGGCTCCAGATTGCCGTAGATGAAGGTCTTGCCCGTGAGCTGCGGGTACTTGGCGGCCTCCGCCTTGATGGTGGCCTCGGTGTCGGTAACGAGCTTCTCCGCTTCGGCGGTCTTGCCGAGGGCCTTGCCGATCAGGGTGGTGGCTTCCTGCCACGGAGTGCCGTAGGCGAGCTCAGGCTGGGCCACGACGGGCGCGATCTCATTGAGCTTCTTGTAGTCGGCGGCCTCGAGGCCGGAGTAGGCGGCCAGGATGACGTCCGGGTTGAGCTTGGCGATTTCGGTGAAGTTGATGCCGTCAGCCTCGGAGAACTGGACCGGGGCCTTCTCGCTGCCGAAGGAGGCCCCCAGCTTCTCGAGGGCGGCGTCCTTCCACGGGGTGGAGCCCTTTTCGTTGTTGCCCCATTCGTTCTTGGGGACGCCGACGGGAACCACACCGAGCGCGAGGGCGATGTCATCGTTGACCCACGAGATGGTGACAACGCGCTTGGGCTGTTCCTTGATGGTGGTTTCACCGAAAACGTTCTTGATGGTCACCGGGAACTGGGCGCTCTCGGCAACAGAAGAGCCGGTGTCCGCGGAGGACGAGGCCGGGCCGGTGGAGCATGCGGTCAGGGAAAGCGCCGCGGCGGCGAGGACAGCGGTGGCCTTGCCGGCGGTCTTGAGCAGCGAGCGGCGCGTGGTGCCGGCGGCAGCAGAGCCGCCGCTAACAGTCTGCCGGCCGTTGAAGAGGGGGGAAGTCACGGAACTCCTTAGGTGAATGAAGAGAACCTAAGTAAGGCTAGCCTATCCTTCCGAAGATTACGAAAGGTTTGCGTCACGTAATTGCCTCGGGTGGCCAGACTAACGTTCGGCGCCTTGCGGGTAAAGGGTGAACGATGGTTCACTCGAAGGAGTAAACGCCCGTTCACCCACCCGCGGGCATCCCCTCCCTCCAAAAGGCCTGCCGCACATGACAGCACCTCCCGCCCCGAAACCAGCCCGCAGCCCGTCCGCCATCACCGCGGTCCTGGCGCTGAGCGGCACGCTGGTGGCCCTGATGCAGACCCTCGTGGTGCCGCTCCTGCCTGATTTTCCGCGGATCCTGGCGGTTACGCCGGACGACGCATCCTGGCTGGTCACGGCAACGCTCCTCGCGAGCGCCGTGGCCACGCCGATCGTGTCCCGCAGCGCGGACATGTACGGCAAGCGGAAGATGATGGTCGTCTGCCTGGCCATCATGGTGGCGGGGTCGGTCATGGCCGCGCTGGGCGGGACGTTCCTGTGGCTGATCGTCGGCCGGGCCCTTCAGGGATTCTCCGCCTCCCTGATCCCGGTGGGCATCAGCATCATGCGCGACGAACTGCCCAAGGAGAAGATGGGCTCCGCCGTGGCACTGATGAGCGCCACGCTGGGCATCGGCAGCGCCCTGGGCCTTCCACTGGCGGGCCTCCTCTACGAAAGCCTCGGCTGGACCTCGATCTTCTGGGTTTCCGCAGCCGCCGGCGCGCTCCTGCTGCTCGCCGTCGTGCTGGTGGTTCCGGAATCCAAAGTCCGCACTCCCGGCCGCTTCGACTACGCGGGGGCGCTAATGCTCTCCGCAGCGCTGGGATCACTGCTGCTGGCCATCTCCAAGGGCGGCGCCTGGGGCTGGGGGTCGGAACCTGTCCTCCTGCTGTTCCTGGCGGCCGCGCTGCTGCTGGCTGTGTGGATTCCGTACGAGCTCAGGGTGGGCCAGCCCATGGTGGATCTTCGCACCACGGCCCGGCGGCCCGTCCTGATGACCAACCTGGCGTCGCTGCTGATCGGTTTCGCGATGTTCGCCAACATGCTCCTCACCACCCAGCAGCTGCAGCTCCCCCGCGCCACCGGCTACGGATTTGAACTGAACGTCATCACGGCCGGCCTGTGCATGGTGCCCTCAGGCCTGGCCATGGTGGTGTTCGCCCCGGTGTCCGGCGGCATCATCCGGCGCTTCGGCGGCAGGTCTGCCCTGATGGCCGGCGCGGGCGTGATGATCGCGGGGTATGTGGGCCGGGTGTTCTTTTACGACTCCATCACGTGGGTGATCATCGGTTCCACGGTGGTAAGCGTGGGCACGGCCATTGCCTATGCCGCCATGCCAACGCTGATCATGGGCGCTGTCCCGATCACAGAAACCGCGTCCGCCAACGGCCTGAACAGCCTGGTCCGCTCGATCGGCACGTCGACCTCTTCTGCCGCCGTCGCCGCCGTGCTCACCTCGGTGACCATCCCGCTCGGCGCCGCCAGGCTGCCCTCCTTCGATGCCTTCCGGGATGTGTTCTGGATGGCCGCGCTGGCCTCCGCCGCCTCCGTCCTCGCCGCCGTCTTCATCCCCCGGGCAGCGGCCCACCGCCCCGCCGCCGCCCAGCCCCCCGTGCCGGCGGCAGCGGAGCTCGTGGTGCAGGGGCGCGTCCTGGCGCCGGACCACCGCCCGCTCACTCCCGCCGTCGTCACCGTCCTCGGGACGGAAGGCGAGCCGGTGGACTGGAGCCGCGTGGACCACGACGGCAACTATTCGGTGGCATTGCCGGGCGCCGGAAAATACCTAGTGGTGGCCAACGCGGCAGGCTGGGCGCCGATGGCGGAGGTCTTTGACTTCGACGGCCGCACGCTAAAGCAGAACTTCCTCCTCCACGAGCGGCTGGAAATCTCGGGCCGTGCGGCCGTCGCCGGCGAGCCCGTGGCCGGGGCAGTGGTAGCCCTGCTGCACGCCACCGGCGAGCATGTGGATACCGCCAGGACTAACGACGACGGCGGGTACACACTTCCGCTGCCCGCCGCCGGACGCTACATAGTGACTATGCTTCATCCCGTGACTCATCAAGCCGTGGCGCGCAAGCTCGCCGTCGACAACCGGTCCGTGACCGTCAACCTTTCAGCCGAACAGCCCGCGCAGGCGGCAGGAGCGCAACGGCCCGGCGGGGAACCGGTGCGGGCATGAGCAGCCCCAGCCAGGAGTCCATCCTCACCGCGGCAGGCCGGCTGTTCGGCGAGCGGGGCTACCGGGCCGTGACGGTCCGGGACATCGCCGCCGAGGCCGGGGTTTCGGCAGCCCTGGTGATGAAGCTCTTCATCTCCAAGGCCAAGCTGTTCGCCGCGGTGCAGCCGGACGAGTCGCTGCTCACCGAGCTGACCGTCCCGGCGTCCGAACTCGGCGGCGCCCTCGTTTTCCGGGTGCTGATGCGGCGGGAACGCGGCATGCAGGAGCCCTGGGCCATCATCCCGATCAATGTCCACGATGCCCCCGATCCGGAGGCGGCGCGGAACGAGCTGCGGGAGCGCTACGTCAGCAGCATCGCAAAGCTCATCGGGGATGCGACGCCGGACCGGCGGTATGCGTCCACCGTCACCGCCCTGATGACCGGTTTCGGCGAAACCCTGCGGACGCTGGGGCTTTTCGACGGCTGGGACTTTGACGAGCTGGTGTCCTATTACGGCGGGATCGTGCAGGCGCAGATCGATGCCTGCACGGCCGCCCACGCCTAGCTTCCAACGCTTCCTCAGCTTTCGTCGCCCAAACCCCAACCCCTCCTCACATCCTGCCGCCCACAGCACAACGCTCCCGCACATGAAAGTGAGGAAGCGTCCGGGCCGACCCGACCAAACCTGAGGAAGCGTCCGGGGCCTACTTGTATGTGACGCTCAGAAGCAGCGCTTTCAGGGCCTGGCCCTCGGCCCCCGTGAGCCAGGACTTGGCCGCGGCGTCATTGGCGAAGGGCTTCTCAATGAACTGCACGTCGGCCAGGATGACGCCTTCCGCGGTGCGGATAATGCCGTCCAGCGCGGCCCCCTGCCCTGAGGCGGGAGCCCCGGCCACCAGGTGCATGCGGTAGGTTGCGTTGCTCTCCATCCGGTCCACATAAAACGCGTAGTGGGCGGCCGGCGCGGGCTGTCCCGCAAGACCTGGAACCGGCGCTGACTCGAAGACGGTGCGGGTCACCGGGTGGGAGACGCCGTCGGCGATCTTTCCGGCGTACACCGTGGCTTGCTTGGTGCCGCTGGCGTCGGTGACGGTGGCCGTGGCGGACTCCGACGGAGATCCTCCCCCGGTGAAGAGCTCCACCTTCCAGTCGGCCGGGTACTTGAAGGACACATGCCCGTTCGGGAAGGTGTACGTCTTCAGCTCGGCAGGTGCCGGGGCAGACGACGGCGTGGTCCCCGGCGAGGCTGCACCGGCGCCACCGCCGCCAGAAGCCGCCGGCGTGGCAGTGGCTGCCGGGCTGGAGGACGCCGGCGCCGACGCTGTGGCCGACGCGGAGGCAGAGGCCGGCGCAGCCGCCGGGGAGGAAGTCGAGGGGGCTGCCGAAACTATGGCCCCGCAGCCGGCCAGTGAGAGGGCGGCGGCGGCAGCAAGGGCCGTGATTGCGGGGGCGCGGAACGCAGGGCGCATGATGGTGCCTTTCGAAAATGACGCCGCCAGGCTCACAGGGGGCTGCGCTGCCCGCCGCGTGGGAGTATCGGTTACCCTGTAAAGCATCCGGCGAAGACTGGTGGAGTCACCACCTTGGCACGCTAAAAGAGCCTGCCACTAGAACCGCCACAATAAATCCATCGATTTGTTATAAACCGGCTGGAACTGTTACACCTAGCGCAGCACGATATCCACGGGATTGGCCTCGGAGCGCCACTGCCCTGCTGTACCGGGCTTCGGCGTGATAACGGGAGCGCTAAGCACACCGGACCGGTTGGTCCGCCTGTCCCGCAGGATCTCCGTGACCGAGCCAAGGTGCCGGGACAGGTCGATGACGTTCTCGGGAGCCGCCAGGAGCAGCTGGAAGCCGAACTCGTGCAGCGCCTTGATGCCCGCGCCGGCGAATTCCTCGGAGGCCAGCACGAACGCCTCATCCATCATGACCGTGCCGTAGGTGGTGAAGCCCTGCTCGGCGATCCCCAGCTGGTAGCTCAGGGCGGCAGCCATAATGAACGCGGTGAACCGCTGGCGCTCGCCGCCCGACATTGATCCCGTGTCGGCGTGCATGAACACTTCCGTGCGCTTGCCGCCCTTTTTCCCGGCCGGCGCGTCAACTTCCCGGTGCTCCTTGCACTGGATAAACAGGTGTCCGCGCACGTCCAGCACCTCGGCCCGCCAGCGCCGGTCCTCCGGAGTCTGCGATCCCAGCCGCTTCACGAGCGTCTCCAGCGATTTGTAGCGGGCGGTCAGTTCGGCGTCGTCGTTCTGGGCCGCTTGCGGGGTTTCCGCCTTGGCTGCCTCTGCCTTGACCGGCCGAACGTGCCGTGTCTTCAGCGCGTTCTGGATGGCGTCCTTGAACTGCTTGGCGGTCGCCGGCAGGGTCTGCTTAATGTCGAGCTCCAGATAGCTGCCCTCGTGGAAATTCACCTCGGACAGGATCCCGTTCAGCGGCAGGATCCTGCTGGTGATGGAACGGCGCTCCTCATCCAGCAGGTGGAGCAGCGTGCTGAACGACTCGTGCGTGCGCTGGTTGAAGAACTGCCGGAACTCGGCCTCCTGGGCGGGCAGCCCGTCATTGATGATCGCGTGGTAGCGGGCCTCGAACTCGCCCACCGCGCCGATGGACGTGCCATGGTCAGCCGAAATGGCCGTGCCCCACTCCCGGACGAAGCCTTCGAAGATCCGCGTGAGCCGCTCCGCCGTCGCCTGGGCACGGGACTCCGCACCGTGCAGTTCGCCGAGCAGCTGGGTCCGCACCCGGCCGGCCAGGTTGTCCAGCTCATGCATCTCCGTGACGTCGCCGAATTCGGCGAAGTACGGCGCCAGCGCCGCGGCGGTGGAGTCCGACGGCGGCGCCTGGTTCAGGCGGGTGCGTGCGGCTTCCAGGAGGGAATCGGAGGCGGTGAGCTGCTGGTCCAGCGCCTTGTATTCGCTCTGCAGCACCGCGGCGCCCTCGGTGCTGGACTGGTGTTTCTGGCGCGCCGTCTCGATGTTGGCGCGGAGCGGTTCGAGGTCGGCCTGTGCGGCGAGGGCATCCTTCAGCCGCTGTTCAATCCGGCCAAGCTCGTCCGCGGCGACCGCGGCCGAGACCTGTTCCCACGTGCGGTTGTCCTCGGCCACCCTGCGCAGGGCCTCGAGCTGCCGCGACATGCCCTGGTGTGATTCCTCGCGGCTTTGGGCCAGCTCGGCTGCCTTGGCCAGTTCCTGGCGCAGGTCCTCCGCCTGGCCGGCAACGAGTTCCAGCTTGGACGCGTTGTCGAACCCGAGAACGTAATCCTGCCGGCTGGTGAAGCGGTCGTCCTTTTCCACGGTGTGCCGGTTGCGTTTGACTACGCCGCCGAGGCTCAGGCCCTTGTCCAGGACGGCCAGCTCGTCCGGGTTCTCCACACACGGGTAGGCAAAGTCGAGGGCGATCCGCTCCCGGATCCACAACCCGGCGTCGGCGTTCATCCCGGTGGTGAGGATGTCCAGCTTGGTCAGCAGGTCGCCGTCGGCCACGTCCTCCACGGCGAGCGCGGCGCCGGCGAGGGGCTTGGACACGTCAACCGCGCGCAAAGCGCCGCGGACGGTGTGGCCGTTCAGGTAGCGGGTCACCGCCGCGAAATGCTCGCCCGGCACCAGCAGCGTAGTGGCCAAGTTCCGCAGGGCCCGTTCCGCCGCAGGGCGCCACTGCTCCTGCCCCTCGGCGAGGTCGATCAGCTCACCGCCAAACGGCATCTGCTCCTCGGGGATGCCCGTGGCCGCGGCAATTGCCGCCCGGTTTTCAATGCTCGACGGCGGCAGCAGGGACTTGCGCGTTTTCAGCGAGACCAGCTCCTGCTCAGCCGCTGCAAGCTCCCGCTTCTTGGCTGCGTGGGCGTCGAAGGCCTCAAAGCGCAGCTCCTGCAGGGCCGCGGAGTCGTCCTTCAGCTCGGCCGAGCGGGCCGCGGCCTGTTCGTGGGCCTGCTCCCAGCCCTCTGCAGTCCACTCCAGGTCCAGGCCGGCGTCGGTGAGCGCCTGGCGGGCCGCTTCCTCCACCTGCTGGCGGAGCTTCAGCCCCACCCGGGCGTTCTCGAGTGACTGCTCGATCGAGGAGATGGCGTTGCCGCCCTGGTTGTTGTACTCAGCCTCCAGCTGCCGAAGCTCCTTGGCCAGGCCGTCGCGCACACCCCGTTCCGCTGCGAGGTCCTTGGCCTTTGCCTGGGCGAGCGCCTTGAAGCGGGTGAGCGTTTTCTCGTGCACGGTGACGGCAAGCTGCTGCCGGTAGGCCTCGAATTCCTCTCCCGCGAGCTCACGCAGGCGGTTCGCGTCGAGCAGCGACTGCGCGTATTCCCTGTTCAGGCCGGGGACCGGGGCCAGCTGGTCGCGCTGCTGCCGGACGTCCTCGAGGCGCTGACGGATGGACATGAGGTTGCTGAATTCCTCGACGACGTCGTCTGCGGCGGCCAGTGTGGCCGGGGCATCCAGGACCTGGTCGCGGAAGAACGTGTTCACGCTGCCGCCGAGGCCCTTGCCGGCCTGGATGACGCGGAGCAGGGGCAGCGCCTGGTCGGAGTTGATGCCCAGGAGCCGGCGGAAACGCTCCGCGAAGGCCTTGTGCACGTCAAAGACCTGGGCGTCGGGGAAGATGTTCTCCAGGGCCGCCCGGGTGAAACGCTTCTCGGCGATGTCCTCAATGGCGGACAGGTCCAGCGGCCTGTTGTCGATCAGGTAGTACCGGCCGACGCTCGACTCCGTGCCGTTCTTGGGCAGGTCAAACAGTGCCGACACCGTCACCCTGGTGCCCGCCGCGTTGTCGAACGTGAGCGCGACGGCGGACCAGGTGGCCCCGGGACGCTGGAACGCGCTGGCCGAACCCTCACCGACGGCCTTGTCCCCCACCTTGCCGCGCATGTACGTGAACGTGGTGCGCTTGTCCTCCACGGCCCCCGAGCGCTGCGCGGCAGCCTCGTTGGAGCGGGGCCGGGCGTCGAACACCCGAAGGATGGCGTCGAACAGCGTCGACTTGCCCACGCCCGAGTTGCCGGTCAGCAGCGTGCCGTTACGGTCCACGTGCATGGTGTGCGCGCCATGGAACGTCCCCCAGTTGACCACCTGCACCAGGGCCAGACGCATCTGTCCCGGGTTGACGACGTCGCCCAGCGGAAGCATGCTCGCAATACTCACTTGGCTGCACCTTCCTCGTTGATCCGCTTACGGGACGCCGACGGCAATGCCGCCCCGTCTGCCCGCACGTCACCTTCGGGGGCGGCATCGGCATCGTCGGTATCGTCTGGGGCCGTGTCGCCGTCGAGTTCCAGCATTGCTTCGGTACCGGCGGGGTCTGCTGTGGCGGCTATCAGGGCTTCGATTTGGGCGGGGATGTCACCGATGTTGTCGAACGGGAGGGCCAGGGGCAGGGCGTTGGAGATGGTGTAGACGTCGTCCAAACCTGTGGTGAGCAGGAGCTGGCGGGCGAGGAGCTTGGTGATTGCCCGGTTCACCACGTCCGAGTCGCGCAGGGCGTCCTGCTGGCCGGACGGCTGGTAGTGTGCCACCAGTTCGGCGATTTCCTCGCGCGTGATGGTGGGATCGGTCTGCGCCGTGACGTGGCGGTCCAGCAGGAGGCGCAGGCGCAGCAGCACGATCGTCTCCACCCGGCTGAGCGCACGCTGCTGGCGCAGGATGCTGGAACGTGCACTGCCGCCGATCGCGTCGGGGTCAACGGGGCGCAGCACGGCAATCTTGCGCTCGTGGTCCAGCTGCAACGTGAGGAACAGTTCGGAGAGCCGGCTGCGCAGGATCAGCTGGTTGTCCAGCAGCGTTGTCCAGAGTTTCTCGTCCCGGCCGCCGTCGACGTACGGCCCTTTCAGCAGCTTCACGAGGGCCTGGCGCACCTTCATGGGAAGCACACCGGTGTCGCCGGGGAAGAGCGCCGCACCGTCCACGAACGTGTCGCGGGGGCTGACGCCGGCGGCAAATGAGCTTGTGTGGGTTTCGGCAGGCTCAGCCACCTCTGCAGGCTCAACCGGCGGCGCGGCGGCGTCCGCCGTCATCATCTCTTCAGTCATCGCTAATCCTTCTTGAGCGTTACCACCGGCAGGTATGCCTTGCGGGTGGTGCCGTCTATCTGTTCGAAGTCGAGGGCCTCCCAGGCCAGCTGGTCAAAGTCGGCGCCGGAGTGGAGGGCGTGCGAGAGGAGTGCCCGGATGGAGTTGATGTGCTGTTCCTCCGGCGGGAGCTGTTCCCACGCTTCGGCGAGGGTGGAGGCTCCGGCGGCCGCGGCGCGGATCGATTCCGGCCTGGCCTTGGCGGTCCGCGGCGAGCGGATCCGATCCGAGTCCTGGAAGGCGATGGGGTCGGCGAGCCTGGGCGGGGCAGCGAACTCGTCCGGATCGAAAAGCTTGACCATGGAGAGCGATTCGAACCCGGCGTTGAACAGCACCGGGCCGCGGACCAGGCCAGGGCGTTCGCGTTCGTAGGGCATGGACCGGATGGCCTGCTCCGCCTCCCGCAGCACCTTGCGCAGCCTTACCGACTGGCGGAAGTCGTCGCTCTGGACGTAAGTGTTCAGGCTCTCGCTGAGCTTGCCGTAGATGCGCTGGATCTGGCTGTGCTGCTGCCGGAGCTCCGCCACGAGGTTTTTCAGGGTCTCCCGGTCTTCCGGTGAAAGGTCGTCCGCGAACTGGCGGCTGAGGACCTCGCCGATTGCGGAGCGGAAGCGCAGCTGCTGCTGCGGGTCCTCGAGGAAGGCGGTGAAGGAGCGGAAGGTCCTGCCTTCCGGGCTTTGGCGCAGCCGCTTGTCCGCCTCGAGAACCTGGGCCATGGTGGCACCCTTGGTCAGGGATTCCTCGATGATCTGGTTGCGGAGCTCCCCCACGAGCTCCTCAATCCGGTCACGCATTTTTTTGTAGTCCGCCGGCAGGCTGGCGGCGAGGTCCAGGATGTTGCCGGCCGCTTCCACGGCCTGGTCGTCGTCGAGCAGACCGTCGAAGTCGCCGGAGCTGATGTCCTGGATCAGCTGCTGCCGCTCCTCGATCTCCTCCTCCAATGCTTCCAGCCGGGCGCTTTGGTCCGGGTTCGTCTCGTTGGCGAGCTTCTCCACGTCGCCCAGGAGCGTGCCCAGCCGGGAACCGTTGAGCGTGGATCTGTCGCTGGAGAGGCTGTCGAGGAAAGCCAGCACGCGGGCTGCCGGTTCGGTGACCTCGTACACGATCTGCCCCGACTGGTTCCGGCGCGTCAGGAACTGCTTCCGGGTCCACTCATCGCCGAAGGACTTCCCGTTGGCATGGCCGCCGAGGGCCGGGTCCTGGCGGCGCAACTGCTCAAGGAAGGAGTCGACGTCGGCATGGAATTCTTCCAGCGGGAGCTGTGGCCGGGTGCGGGTAAAGGATGCCTGCAGGACGGCGATCACCCATGGGGCGGAACGGGTGAGAGCCCACGCCGGCCCCTTGGTGAGGAGCTCGAGGTCCCGGAGTCGTGCGCTGATCGCGTCAGCAGAGGACGTGGCGGACCGGGGCACACACTCTCCTTAGCGGCTGGGGGGATGGTCAGGGCAGCGGAAAACCCGAAAACTGCCACATACAAGGTTAACGCAGAGCCATGGTCCGGCCGGCGCCGGGTACACCTGTTCCCGTGGCAAACCGGGGAGGTGACCCGCAGGCAACGTTACGCATGTGACAGATGAGGTTTTCGCAATCACTCCGTGACCTACGCGGACGTAATGTCTCGATCCCGTATCAACGCGGCCACAGCATGGCTGAGAGGCTGGAGGAAGCTTCGCATCTGGCCCTAGTCTCGAGCTACTGATCCATCCGCAGCAACGGCGCAGGGGGAAGCATGCAGTTCGACTTGAGTGCAGTGGAGACAGCCACCTTGGTGTTCATCGGAACGCTGATGTTTGCCATGGTGCTTGTCTTGTTCGTGGCGGTGGCCGCATTCGCCGCGCTCGTCCTGGTGGGCGTGGGAAGGCTGGCCTGGCTGGTCATCGCCGCGGCCCTGCTGAGGACCGTCCACGGCATCAACCACGCATGGGACAGGCTGGTGCACCACGCCTCGGCAGTCGAGTTTCCCGCTGATTTTCAGGGTCAGCCCACCCCTAGCACCGGAACCTACCCGCGGGTAGCATTGAGGGACAGCTGAAGGGTTCTCCACCCGCGGCGGACCCAGGGCTTTGAGCCGGTCATCCGGTTAGAGGAGATGCCCCGTGAGCTCCGCCACTGACAGCGCAACCACAGGCCGCGCGGCCGGGGACGGCACTGGCGCCATCCCGCCCGTGGACAGTCCGGCGTCCGAAACGCCGGTCACTCCCGAGAAGATCGGCGCCGGTGCGTCCGCAGAGGATGCCCGGGCCATTGCCGAGGCAGCCCGCGAAAAGGAGTGGGTCCGGCCCAGCTTCGCCAAAGGCCTGTACCTCGGCAGCTTTGACCTGGGCCTCATCCATCCCTGGCCAGCCGCCAAACCCGACGACGTGGAACGCGGCGAAGCCTTCATGGCGCGGCTGACGGAATACTGCCGCACCATGTCGGGGCGGACGATCGAACGCGACGCGAAGATTCCCGACGAGTATCTGCGCGGCCTGGCCGAACTGGGCGTGTTCGGCATGAAGATTCCGCAGGAGTACGGGGGCCTGGGCCTGTCCCTGGTGTACTACGGCCGGGCCCTGGCCCTGCTGGGATCGGTGCACCCCAGCCTGGGCGCGCTGCTTTCCGCCCATCAGTCCATCGGCGTGCCGGAACCGGTGAAGGTGTTCGGCACCGCCGAGCAGAAACGGCAGTACCTGCCGCGCTGTGCGGCGGGGGCCGTCACGGCGTTCCTGCTGACCGAGCCCGACGTCGGCAGCGATCCCGCCCGGATGGGCAGCACCGCAGTTCCCAGCGCCGACGGCGGGTCGTATGTCCTGGACGGCGTCAAACTCTGGACCACCAACGGCGTGATCGCCGAACTTGTGGTGGTCATGGCCGTGGTGCCGCGGCACATCGACTCCGACGGCGCCGTCTTCAAAGGCGGGATAACAGCCTTCGTCGTCGAAATGGACTCCCCCGGGATCACAGTGGAAAACCGCAACACCTTCATGGGCCTGCGGGGCATCGAGAACGGGGTGACCCGTTTCCACCAGGTCCGGGTGCCTGCCTCCAACAGGCTGGGACGCGAAGGCCAGGGGCTGAAGATCGCCCTCACCACGCTGAACACCGGCCGGCTTTCGCTCCCGGCACTGTGCGTGGCAACGGGCCGCTGGAGCCTCAAGATCGCCCGCGAATGGTCCAATGCCCGCACCCAGTGGGGCCGCCCCGTGGGCAAGCACGAAGCCGTGGGCAAGAAGATCGCATTCATCGCCGCCACGGCATTCGCCCTCGACGCCGTGTTCGAGCTGTCCGCCGAGATGGCCGACGCCGGGCAGAAGGACGTCCGCATCGAAGCCGCCCTGGCCAAACTGTGGTCCACCGAGATCAGTTACCGGATCGCCGACGAACTCGTGCAGATCCGGGGCGGCCGCGGCTTCGAGACGGCCGAATCCCTCGAGGCCCGGGGCGAGCGGGCCGTTCCCGCCGAACAGCAGCTGCGGGACCTGAGGATCAACCGCATCTTCGAGGGCTCATCGGAAATCATGCGCCTGCTGATAGCCCGCGAGGCCGTGGACGCGCACCTGGCCGCAGCCGGGGACCTGGCCTCCGCCGAGGCGAGCCTTTCCGACAAGGCCCGGGCCGCCGTCGGAGCCTCCGGCTTCTATGCCAAATGGCTGCCCAAGCTGGTGGCGGGTGCCGGCATGGACCCGCGCTCATACGGTGAGTTCGGGCGGCTGGCCAAGCACCTCCGGTTCGTGGAACGTTCCTCCCGCCGGCTCGCCCGGCAGACCTTCTACGGCATGGGCCGCTGGCAGGCAGGCCTGGAACACAAGCAGGCCTTCCTGGGGCGGATCGTCGACATCGGGGCCGAGCTGTTCGCAATGGCGGCCTGCTGCTCGCGGGCCGAAATGCTGCTCCGCACCGTGCCTGAGCGGGGTGCCACGGCGTATGAACTTGCCGACGCCTTTTGCGAGCAGGCACGCGTCCGGGTGGACGAATACTTCGACCAGTTGTGGCGCAACACCGACGACGGCGACCGCGACCTGGCGCGCAAGGTTCTGGCCGGCGACTACCGGTGGCTGGAGGAGGGGGTGCTGGACCAGTCCGAGGGAACCGGCCCGTGGATCGCCGACGCCTCCGCCCGGGAATCGACCCGGGACACCCTGCACCGCCCGTACCGCTGACCCGGGCGCCAGACACGGCGCCCGCCCCAGCCCACGCCCATTACCGCATCTGACAAGGGAAGACGCGCCGAACCAAGATACTAAGCATCCTTGCTAATGCCCATTGAACGGAGTTAGCTAGAAACTGAGGCCAGTGCCTTTGGCCTCGGCATTGCGTTGCCCGGGCTGAGGCCCCCTGAGCCCGGGTCCGTTCAATGAAAGCGAGTCGCTGATGAGCAGCCCAACCGGCTCCGGGGACAGGCACCCCCGGCGCACTTCCTCCGAACCAGGCACCCCCGAACCCATCAGGCCCGAAGCGGGCAGGCCCCAACACAGCGCGGCGGAGCCATATCAGGCCACCGGCAGCCACGCCAGCACGTCCACCGAGGCCACGCCCGTCTACGACGCCACCGAGTCCCGGCGAGGGGCCGCCAACACCGCCACGGCGGACACACATACGCGCGCCCTGCACACGACGGACGGTGACTTCAGCACCAGGGACGCCCGCGACGGCAGCAGCACGGACGCGCAGACGCCGTACGCCGAGCGGGACTACACCCCGGACGACGAACCGGACGGCCGCGCGGACACTGCGCGCGCCGGGGACCCCGCGTTTGCCACCCGGGAAATGGCCGCGGCCCGTCAACGGGAAGCGTTTGGCGGCATCAAAATCGGTTCGGCGTTCTTCGGCTGGCTGGCCGCCACGGGCATGGCCGTACTGCTGACCGCCCTGGTCGCCGCGGCCGGAACCGCCGTGGGTCTTGCCACGAACACCGACGTGAACGCCGCCGTGGGCCGCGCGGCCTCGAACCAGACGGTGGGGATCGTGGGCATCATCGTCCTGCTGGTGATCCTCTTTGCCTCGTACTTCAGCGGCGGCTACGTCGCCGGCAGGATGGCCAGGTTCAACGGCGCGAAGCAGGGGTTCATGGTGTGGATCTGGGCCCTGATCTTCGCCGTGCTGGTGGCCGTCCTTGGCATGATCGCCGGTGAACAGTTCAATATCCTGGCGCAGCTGAACAGCTTCCCGCGGATCCCGGTCAACGAAGGCCAAGTGACCACCACCGGAATCATTGCCGCCGTCGTGGTCGCCCTGGTGGCGCTCGTCGGTGCCGTCCTGGGCGGCATGGCCGGGATGCGTTTCCACCGCAAGGTTGACCGTGCCGGGTTTACCCCCACGGCGGATGCGAATTACGAGGAGCGCTGAGCCGCGGTCAGAAGGGCGGGCCGGTTTACCGGGACAGCGCGACGGCGTCCACGTAATACCAGCGCCGGTCCACCCGAAGGAAGCGGCTCGTTTCGTGGTGGACACCGCGCTCGCCGTCGTGCCGGAAATGCGCCCTGAACTCCACGACGCCTTCGTTGTCCAGCGGGCCGCCGCGCTCGAGCGAGACAATGTCCAGCCGCCGCCACTGCAGGCCGGGATCGAATTCCAGCTCCCTGGGCCGGGTGCTCGGGTGCCATGTCTTCAGGAGGTAGCCGGCATCGAGCAGGACGAAGGCGCAGTAGCGGGAACGCATCAGCTGCTCGGCCGTGGCTGCGTCCGCCGAACCGTTGTGGAACCGGCCGCAGCAGTCCGCATACTGCTCGCCGGACAGGCACGGGCAATTGCCGGAAAAGGGTTCTGGCTGGGTCATGGCATCCCTCGGGAACTCGGCGGCGGCTTGCCGGACCAGCCTATCCGGGCACCGCGGAACCGCGTCCTATAACAGCTTCGAAACAACAGTTGCCGGTACTTGTCCTGCGGGCATGTCGGCAGTAAATAGTCCGTAAGGTGGTTAGGGGCTGTTTCCCGGCGCAATCACCGCAGGTTGGGCGCCGATGGCAAGGAGGGTGAAGTGGAAGATCCGACAACGATTGCACTGAACCTGACCTTTTTTGGCACGCTGGGTGTCGCCTTCCTGATGTTCATCGGTCTGTGCATCAGCGTCATGCTCACCCTGGTGATCGCCGGGCTGGGACGCCTTGTTGCACTGATCGTCATGGCGCTGTTCGGCCGCCTTCCCAAAAATGAGACCGTCGAGATTGTCCGGCTCGCCGCCGACGGCAGCCCGCTGCCCACCACGGCTGGGGCGGCGTCCGCCAAGGCGAAAAAGCCCGCCCAGGCCGCTTCCCGTCCCGTCCGCGAGCCGCGCGTGCCGGTGGACTGGAAAAAACTGCGGACCCGGGCAGGCCTCCAGGAGGCGCTCCGCAACGCCGTCGCCCACCACCCGCTGGTGACAGCGGCCCGGCCCGTGCCGCCCGTCCTGGCGAAGGACTGGTCCGACGCCGT
Organism: Arthrobacter sp. NPDC057388; assembly: GCF_042668165.1. Lineage (NCBI taxonomy): Bacteria > Bacillati > Actinomycetota > Actinomycetes > Micrococcales > Micrococcaceae > Arthrobacter > Arthrobacter sp. NPDC057388. The sequence continues at coordinate 112,054 of NZ_JBHVBL010000008.1, read as the reverse complement.
AGCAGCCGCCGACGCCCGCGCGGTGGCGCGTGCCCGCGCCGCAGCGCCGGAGGTCAAGGTCACCGTGCGGGACCTGCCAGCCCCTGATGTTGCTGCGGCGAGCGTAACCGAAGTGGCACCCCTCGTGGAATCGGCCCTGCGCCATGACGCCGTCCAGTCCGGGGCCGACAAGGCTGCTTCCGGTACGGGCGCCGCCAGCAAGGGTGAACCCGTACGGTCTGCCCTGGCGCTGTCCGCCCAGCCGCCGCGGCCGGCGCGGAAGCCGGCCGTTGCCGGGCACGTCAGCGTCCTGGACACCGGGTCCATGACGTCACTCGCGCAGCACCCGGACGCCCGTACGCGCGCCTGACACACCGCACGCGAACCTGCTGCCCCGGAACCTGATTGGGGATGAGCGGGGAATAAGCCACCGGCATCCCTTACCCTGAGCAACCAACTCCGCTAGCGTGAAAACCATGGAATTCAGATACCTCGGAAACAGCGGCTTCAAGATTTCGGAAATCACGTTCGGCAACTGGCTCACGCATGGCTCCCAGGTGGAGAATGACGTCGCCACGCAGTGCGTGCGGGCGGCACTGGACGCCGGCATCAGCACCTTCGACACTGCGGACGTGTACGCCAACACCGCGGCGGAAACCGTCCTGGGTGAGGCGCTCAAGGGCGAACGCCGCCAGTCGATCGAAATCTTCACGAAGGTGTTCGGCCCCACCGGCCCCAAGGGCAAGAACGACGTCGGCCTGTCCCGCAAGCACATCATGGAATCCATTGACGGGTCCCTCAGCCGGCTGCAGACGGACTACGTGGACCTGTACCAGGCCCACCGCTATGACTTTGAAACGCCGCTCGAGGAAACCATGCAGGCGTTCGCGGATATCGTCCGGCAGGGAAAGGCCCTGTACATCGGGGTCAGCGAGTGGACCGCCGAGCAGCTCCGCAACGGCCATGCCCTGGCCAAGGAACTGGGCTTCCAGCTGATTTCCAACCAGCCGCAGTACTCCATGCTGTGGCGGGTCATCGAGCAGGAGGTGGTACCGGCATCCGAGGAACTCGGCATTTCCCAGATCGTCTGGTCCCCCATGGCCCAGGGCGTGCTGAGCGGCAAATACCTTCCCGGCCAGCCCCTGCCGGAGGGCAGCCGGGCCACCGATGACAAGGGCGGCGCCAAGATGATCCAGCGCTGGATGCGGGACGACGTCCTGGCCGCCGTGCAGGAGCTGCGGCCGGTGGCCGAGGAAGCCGGCCTGACCATGCCGCAGCTGGCCGTGGCCTGGGTGCTGCAGAACCCGAACATCGCATCAGCGATCGTCGGTGCCTCCCGGCCCGAACAGGTGGCCGACAGCGCCGCAGCCGCCGGTATCCGCCTTGAACCGGACGTCATGAAGAAGATCGACGCCGCCGTCGGCTCCCTCGCCGAACGGGACCCGTCCCAGACCAAGTCCCCCGCAACCCGCGAGGCCTAGAACCGTCCATGGCAGCTCTTCCAGACCTTGCCGTCACCGGATCCACCGGAGTGCTGGGCGGGATGGTGGCCCGGCAGCTGGCCGACGCCGGGTTCTCCCAGCGCCTGCTGGTACGCGATCCCCGCCGGGCGCCGGTCCTGTTGGACGCCCCCGCCGTGGCCGTCAGCTACGGGGACCCCGCGCTTTCGCGCCGGGCGCTGGAGGGGGTCAAGGTGCTGTTCATGGTGTCGGCTGCGGAGGCAGCGGACCGGCTGCAGCAGCATTACGCCTTCGTGGATGCCGCCGCGGAGGCAGGCGTCCAGCACGTCGTGTACACATCCTTCTTCGGGGCGGCACCGGACTGCACCTTCACCCTGGGCCGCGACCACTACGCCACGGAGGAGCGGATCAGGGCCTCCGGCATGGGATTCACCTTCCTGCGGGACAACTTTTACCTGGATTTCCTGCCCATGCTGGCCGGTGAAGACGGCATCATCCGGGGACCAGCCGGCGATGGAGTGATGGCTGCGGTTGCCCGGGAGGACATTGCCCGGTCCGCGGTGGCCGTGCTGCGTGACCCGGCCGTCCACGCCGGGGCAACCTACGACCTGACCGGGCCGGAGGACATCTCGCTGGCCCGCGCCGCCGAGGTGCTCACGCGGTCCACGGGAAGGACCGTCAGCTACCACCACGAAACGGTGGAGGAGGCCTTCGCTTCCCGGGCGTCCTACGGCGCACCCCACTGGCAGGTCGAGGCCTGGGTCAGCACCTACACAGCGATTGCCGCCGGCGAACTGGCCGGAGTGACGCCAGACGTGCACGGCCTCACGGGGCAGGACCCTATGACGGTCGAGGAACTGGTGAAGCTGCCGCAGCTATAGGGAAGGACAGGGCTGTTGACGGGGCGGGGCTGTAGGGAAGGACAGGGCTGTTGACGGCCATCCGGGTGCGGCGTAAACCTGTGGTGAGGAGCACGCCCCAGCCCATTGAAACCGCAGCACCGAGCAGAATCGCAAGGCCATGTCCAAGCTGATCTACCGGCGGCGGCCGTCCGCCCGCCCCGCACTCCAATCCGGTGTAACACCACTCCACTCCGGTGAACCCACGCACGGCCCGCTCACCAGGGAAGAGCTGCAGCTCGCCGTCCGGAACCACTCGATGCCGCTCGAGGCCCTGCGCGAGGACCTGACTCCGCCCGGGCTGCATTACGTGCTCACGCACTTCGACATTCCGCACGTCAGCGGTGCGTGGCACCTGCGGATCGGCGGGGCCGTGGAGCGGGCAATGGAACTGAGCCTCGCCGCGCTGAAGCGGGACCCGGCCATCAGCGTCCAGGTGACCATGGAGTGCGCCGGCAACGGACGCTCACTGCTCAGGCCCCGGCCACTCAGCCAGCCGTGGACGCTGGAGGGCGTGGGGACGGCCGTGTGGACCGGTGTGCCGCTCGCGTACCTGCTGGGCCAGGCGGGCGTTGAGCCAGAGGCGGTCGAAGTGGTGTTCACCGGACTCGACGCCGGAATCCAGGGCGGCGTCCGGCAGCAGTACGCACGGAGCCTGCCGATCTCGGAAGCCTTGAGGGCCGACGTCGTGCTCGCCTACAAGATGAACGGCAATGAGCTGCCGCCCCAGCACGGCTATCCGCTGCGGCTGGTGGTCCCCGGCTGGTACGGCATGGCCAGCGTCAAGTGGCTGCAGTCAGTCCAGGTGGTCACCACGCCGTTCACCGGGTTCCAGCAGTCGGTCGCCTACCGCTACCAGCACAACGCGGACGACGCCGGCACACCGGTTTCGCGGATCAGGGTGCGGTCCCTGATGGTTCCGCCGGGCGTTCCCGACTTCTATACCCGCCGCCGGTACCTGCCGCGCGGCCCCGTCATGCTGCAGGGCCGGGCATGGTCCGGTGAAGGCGCCGTGACGAAGGTTGAGGTCGGCATCGACGGCAAGTGGGCCCCGGCGCAGCTGGACAAGCCAGCGGGCGCCTTCGCCTGGCGCGGCTGGAGCCTGCCCTGGGTGGCAGACCCCGGCCACCACGAGCTCGCCTGCCGGGCAACAGACGCCACCGGCGCCGTGCAGCCGCTGGAGCAGCACTGGAATTACCAGGGCATGGGCAACAACACGGTGCAGCGGGTGCGGGTCATCGTCGAGTAAGCCGGCATTTCAGGCCTGCTCAGCACCCTTCGTAGTCGCTGAGCACGTTCAGCTTTCCGGCCGATGCCGATTCGGGGTCGAAGGTGTACCCCACCCATTCCCGCACGAGCCTGCGCGCCAGTTCCAGGCCGACCACCCGCTGTCCCATGGTAAGTACCTGGCAGTTGTTGGAAAGCACTGACCGCTCCACCGAGAAGGAGTCGTGGGCGGTGGCCGCCCGCACACCCTCCACCTTGTTGGCGGCGATGGCCACGCCGATTCCCGTTCCGCAGAACAGGATGGCCCGGTCTGCCTGCCCGTCCCGGATCATCCCGCCGGCGGTGATGCCGACGTGCGGGTACGGCTTGCTGAAGTCGTCCGGCGCGTCGCTGCGGTTGACCCCGATGTCGATCACCTCGGCAATCCGCGGATCGGCACGGAGATCCTCGAGAACGCGGTCTTTGTAGTCGACGCCGGCTTCATCGGCACCCACGATGATCCGCAATGCGGGTCCCGCTGCTGCCCGGGCGCTCATACTGCGGCCTCCGCTGCAACGGAAGAAGCTGCTTCGCGGGCCAGGTGTTCGCCCAGGACGGTGAAGATCATGGCCAGGGACGTGGCACCCGGATCGGGGGTGCCCAGGCTCTTCTCCGCCAGCGGCCGGGCACGGCCCTTGAGCGGGCGCAGCGTGGCGGTGGCTGCGGCGGCGGATGCCGCCGCAGCGGCGGCCTCCTGCCAGGCTGCCTCGGCCCCGGCACCTTCCCCGGTCCGGCGCGCCAGGGTCTCGGCGAACGGCAGGAGCGCGTCCACCATGGTCTTGTCCCCCACCTCGGCCTTGCCCAGGCCGGTGATGCGGCCTGAGAAAGCGGTCACGGCGGCCGAAAGTTCGGCGGCCCCGGGAACCTGGCTGTTGCCGAGGGCCTCGCCGAAGGCCCGCAGACCGGCACCCCAGAGGACCCCTGAGGTACCTCCAGCCCGCGCCGCCCAGGCATCACCGGCGGTGGCCAGAACGTCACCCGCACCGGCGCCCTGGCCGAAAGCGTCAGCGGCGGCGGCCACAGCTGCGTCGACGCCCCTGACCATGCCCCGGCCGTGGTCACCGTCACCGGCAATCGCGTCCATGTCGCCCAGCCGCGGCTCTTCCGCATGCAGGAGATCCCGTGCCGCTTCCAACGCGGCAACGCACGTGGCTGCGTACCCGCGGGAGGAAGCCGTGGCCTCGAACGCAACAGCGGTGCTGCCGTCGTCATCCGCTTCAGCGGCAGACAGGCTGCCGGACTGGGCTGCAGCGGTTCCGCGGCGGTATGCAGGCGTTTCCGCCGGCGCTGCCCACAGCGGTTCCAGCTCATCGTCCAGCCACGTGACCGTCAGGGACACCCCGGCCATGTCCAGGCTGGTGACGAGCTCCCCCACCTCGGGCAGCACCAGCGTGTAGCCGGCCTCCCGGAGCAGCGGGGCGACAGTCCCCCACAGCACGAACAGCTCCTCGTGCTTGGTGGAGCCCAGGCCGTTGAGGATCACGGCGATGCGCTTCCCCGCCCCGTCCGGGGTTTCGGCCAGCACGCGTGTGACCAGTTCGCGGCCCAGGTCGGCAGCAGGCGGCAGGTCCGTATCGAAGAGGCCCGGTTCGCCGTGGATGCCCAGACCCAGCCCCATCTGCCCCTCGGCGAGGGAGAACAGCGGGGCGTCGGCGCCCGGGAAGGTGCAGCCGGCGAAGGCGCCGCCGATGGTGCGGGTGAGGCTGTTGGCTTTTCGGCCCAGGCGGACCACCGCGGCCAGGTCTGCCCCGGCTTCGGCCGCTGCTCCCATGACCTTGAAAACCGTGAAGTCGCCGGCGATTCCGCGGCGCTTGGCCTCCTCCGACGGCAGCGCGCTGGCGACGTCGTCCGTCACCAGAACGTTCTCGACGGCGATGCCTTCGGCGGCCAGCCGCTCGCTGGCCATGCCGAAGTTCATCACGTCGCCTGCGTAGTTGCCGTAGGTGAACACCACGCCGGCGCCGCTGTCCGCGGCCTTGGCCACGGCATAGGCCTGCTGCGCGGAGGGTGAGGTGAAGATGTTTCCCACCACCGCGCCGTCGGCAAAGCCGGGACCGATGAGCCCGGCGAAGGCCGGGTAGTGGCCCGACCCGCCGCCTGCAAGGACCGCCACCTTGGGCGCCGCGGGGCGGTGGCGGCGCACGGCGCCGCCGGGAACCTGGCGGACCAGTCCGGAGTGAAGATCGCAGAAACCGGCGAGGGCTTCCTCGGCGAAGTCCGCTGGATTGTTGAAGATTCTGGTCATGGCTGGCTCTCTGTGCGGCGGGGCGGCGGGGTTGGCATGCTGCTGGGCGGTCGGGAGAAGGACTGGCCGTGCCTAGTGCATGTGGCTTCCGCCGTTGATGTCGATGGTGGTGCCGGTCAGGTAGGCGGATTCCTCGGACGACAGGAAGGTGATGACAGCGGCCACTTCCTCGGTGGTGGCGTTGCGGCCCAGCGGGATGCCCGCGTTGATGGCGGCTTCCTGCTCCTCGGTGCTGCCGACGCGGATGTTGGTGTCCACGGCGCCCGGGGTGATGGCGTTGATGGTGACGCCCGAGTCACCCAGTTCGCGGGCCAGGGCCTTGGTGAAGCCGAGGATCGCGGCCTTGGCGGCGGAGTAGGGAACCTTGCCGAAGACGCCGCCGCCGCGCTGGGCGGAAACGGAGGACATGTTGACGATCCGGCCCCAGCCATTGTCGATCATGTCCGGCAGGAAAGCCTTGGTGACGAGGTAGGTGCCGGTGGCGTTGACGTCCATGACCTTGTGCCACAGCTCCAGGGTGGTTTCCAGGAACGGGATGGGCGAGGTGATGCCCGCGATGTTGGCCAGGGCGCCGACCTGCGGGAGGCTGCCGGCCGCGACCTCGGCGGCCACCGCGTTGTAGGCGGCGTTGACGGAGTCCTCGTTGGCGACGTCGATCTCGTAGCCGAAGGCGGGGACGTTGAATTCGTTGCCGATTTCGTTGGCGACCTTGGCGGACTTCTCGCCGTCGAGGTCCAGGATCACCACGGCCCAGCCCTGGCTGGCGTAGCGGCGGGCGGTGGTGAGGCCGATGCCCCGCTCGGAGGTGGCTCCGGTGAGGACGGCGGTGCGCTGGATGGCGGACATGATGCTCCTTGGTGGTTTCTGTGGGTGGATCAGATGAGGTCGGTGATGAAGCTGGCCGCTTTGGCGGCGGCCGCCGGGCGTTCGTCGTGGGTGACGTCCCGGGTTTCGAGTTCCAGGCTGAAGTGGCCTTCATAGCCCTGGGCGGCGAGGGCCCGCAGTCCGGCGGCGAAATCGGCCCGGCCTTTGCCGATGCTGAGGTTGATGTTCCCGGGCACGGCATCGCGCAGGTGCACGTGGGCTATCCGGCCCTCGTGGCGCGCCAGGTACTCCAGCGGGTCCTCGCCGGCGGCGACGATGTGGCTGAAGTCCATGACAATTCCGACGCCGGAGCCCGCCAGCCGCTGTGCCAGCAGTTCGGCGCGTTCCAGGTTCCAGGACAACCGCAGGAAATGCAGCGATTCGGTCCAGAGTTCGACGCCGAATGCAGCGGCCCGCTCCGCTGCCCGGATGAGCTGCGCGGCGACGGTGTCCAGGTCCTCCTCGAGGCTGCGGACCGGCTCGTGGCCCAGTGCACCGCAGGGCAGGACCAGCGCCTTGGCTCCGGTTTTCGCGGTGAGGATAAGCAGGGCGTCGAGGTGGCTGTCCCGTGCGGCCTGCTGGCCGGCGTCGAGCACTGCATTCAGGTCCCCGATGTCCCCGTTGACGGAACGCACCCGCAGCCCGGATGCCGCCACGTCGCCGGCTACTGCTAAAACAGCATCTGCGGTGAGCTCGTAGGGAACGTGGTCGCAGACGCCCGGGAGGGCGCCGAGGTCGATCTCCCCGAAACCCAGCCCCTCGATGGTTCGCAGGGCGGTCGGCAGATCCTGATGGCGGAAGCTGATGGATGAGCACCCGAGTCGGGAATGGAACATCGTTGTTGATCCTCTGGTCGTGCCCGGCAGGCTGTAGTGATGGACACCACAGTAAACGGGCCGACTGTTAACAGTCAACTCCTGACGGTGACTGTTGACAGTCGGCATGAGGTGGGTCACACTGGACACATCTTGTTAACAGTCGACAGCGCTGGACCTGCTTCAGCCGCTTTTCGAAAGGGAACCACCATGAGCAACGAAGCTCTGACCATGCGGGGGCCGGTCCACGGCACCAAGGACGCCAAGCGGGTCGCCATCGGCTCTGGCGTTGGCGCAGTGATCGAGACTTACGACTTCATCGGCTTCGGCACCGCGGCCGCACTCTACTTCGGGACCGCGTTCTTCCCCACCGGCGACCCCGTGACCGGAACGCTGGCGGCCTTCGCCACCCTCGGCGTCGGCTTCGCCGCACGTCCGCTGGGCGGGATCATCGGCGGCCACCTCGGCGACAAGGTGGGCCGCAAGCCCGTCCTGGTCACCTCGCTGATCCTGATGGGCATCGCCACCTTCTTCATCGGCCTGCTGCCCACCTACAGCCAGGTGGGCCTGCTCGCCCCCGCGCTGCTGGTGTTCGTCCGCATCGTCCAGGGCCTGGCTTTCGGCGCCGAATGGGGCGGAGCCATCCTGATGAGCTACGAGCACGCACCGTGGAAGGCCAAGGGCAAGTACACCGGCATCGTCCAGGCCGGCTTCCCGGTGGGCCTGCTGCTGGCCAACCTGGTGTTCCTGGTCAGCGTCAACCTCGGCGGCGAACTGGCCTGGCGCATCCCGTTCCTGGCCAGCATCGTGCTGGTGGTTGTGGGCCTGATTATCCGGTCCAAGGTGCCCGAGTCGCCTGTTTTCGATGAGGTCAAGGACCACGGCGACATCGTCAAGTCCCCGATCGTGGAGGTCATCAAGACCGACTGGCGCAATATCGTCAAGGGCATCGGCCTGCGCGTTGCCGAGACCGCCGGTTACGCCGTGTCCATCACGTACATGATTTCCTACATCAACAGCCAGCACCTGGCCGACAAGTCCCAGACCCTCGTGGCCCTGTGCATCGCGTCCGCCATTGGCATCATCGCCACCCAGTCCTGGGGCCGCCTGACCGACAAGATCGGCCGCCGCCCCGTATACATCTGGTCCTGCGCCTTCGCCGCCCTGTTTGCCATCCCGATGTTCCTGCTGGTCAACACCGGCCTGTTCGTCTTCATCATTGCCACGATCGTGATCTCCTACGCGGTCTGCCAGAACTCCCTCGCCGGCGCCCAGGGCGCCTGGTTCCCCGAACTGTTCCAGGCCAAGACCCGCGCCTCCGGTGCTTCGCTGGCCTACCAGATCTCCGCCATGGTTTCGGGCTTCACCCCGTTCATCACCACCCTGCTGTTCGTCAGCTTCGGCTGGATGGGGCCGGCCCTGCTGTTCGGCCTTTTCGCCCTCATTGGCCTCTGGGCAGCCGTCGCCACCCGGGAAACCTGGGGCAAGCGCGAGCGCGAGCTGGCTGATGAGATCACCAAAAGCACCCCCCAGTCGGTGAGCGCCTAATGACCGCCGTCAATGACATCAGCCCGCAGGAACTTCGCACCCACGAACTCGCTGAGAAGGACAGAATGACCCAGGAAACCGCCACCGAACGCCTCGAGCGTGTCAGTGCCGCCGCCTACCGGATCCGGCACCACGCCCTGAACATGGGCGAGGTGCAGGGCCAGGGCTACGTAGGCCAGGCCCTCGGCGCGGCGGACATGCTCGCCGTCGTGTACGCAGACCAGCTCCGCTTCCGGGCCGAGGACCCGCACTGGGAGTCCCGTGACCGGTTCCTGCTCTCCACCGGGCACTACGCGATCGGCCACTATGCGGCCCTGGCCGAGGCCGGCATCGTCCCGGTCGAGGAGCTCGAAACCTACGGCTCGGACGACTCCCGCCTCCCCATGTCCGGCATGTCCACCTACACGCCCGGCATGGAAATCTCCGGCGGCTCCCTGGGCCACGGGCTGACCATCGCCGTCGGCATGGCCCTGGGCCTGCGCTACCAGGGCTCCGACTCCCGGATCTACAACTTCCTCTCCGACGGGGAACTGGACGAAGGCTCCACCTGGGAAGCGGCGATGGGCGCCCACCACCACCAGCTCGGCAACCTGACCGCCATGGTGGACATCAACGCCCTGCAGGCCGACGGCAAGACCGACACCGTGCTCCGCACCGAGCCGGTCACCGAGAAGTGGGAAGCCGCCGGCTGGTACACCCAACGGGTGGACGGTAACGACGTCGCCGCGCTGCTGGCCGTCTTCGACAACGCCGCAGCCCAGGCCGCCACCACCGGACGGCCGTCCGTGATCCTCTGCGACACCAAGGTGGGCCGCGGCGTGCCGCTGCTGGAGGAACGCGAAAAGGCGCACTTCATGCGCATCGAAGAACACGAATGGCAGACCTGCCGCGAACAGCTGACCGCAGGACACGAAGGAAAGGCCGCCCGATGAGCACCACCACTGAGGCTCCCGACACGGCAACAGCCGCCAAGCCGAAGCTCAAGACCTCGGCGATGATCGCGTCCTTCGCCGATCCGGGCCAGAAAACCACGTCCGCCCCGTTCGGGCATGCCCTGGTCAAGGCCGCGCAGGAAAACGACAGGATCGTCGGCCTCACCGCGGACCTGGGCAAGTACACCGACATGCACATCTTCGCCAAGGCCTTTCCGGAGCGGTTCTTCCAGATGGGCATGGCCGAGCAGCTCCTCTTCGGTGCGGCCGCCGGCCTCGCCGAAACCGGGCTGGTGCCGTTCGCGTCCACCTACTCGGTGTTCGCCGCCCGCCGCGCCTACGACTTCCTCTGCCTGGACGCGGCCGAGCCCAACCTGAACGTCAACATCGTCGGCGGCCTGCCCGGCCTAACCACCGGCTACGGCCCCAGCCACCAGGCCACCGAGGACATGGCGATCTTCCGCGGCATGCCCAACCTGACCATCGTGGACCCCTGCGACTCGATCGACATCGAACAGGCCGTCCCGCAGCTGGCCGCCAGCGAAGGCCCCACCTACCTGCGCCTGCTCCGCGGCAACGTGCCCACCGTCCTGGACGAGTATGACTACACGTTCGAACTCGGCAAGGCCAAAGTCCTGCGCGGCGGCAACGACGTCGTGTTCGTCTCCAGCGGACTCATGACCATGCGTGCCCTGCAGGCAGCCAAGGCGCTGGAGGCACACAACGTGGACGTCGCCGTCGTCCACACCCCCACGATCAAGCCGTTCGACGCCGAAACCGTCCTGGCCGAGATCAACACCGACCGGCTCGCCGTCACCCTCGAAAACCACAGCGTGGTGGGCGGACTGTTCGAAACCGTGGCCTCCGCCGTCGTCACCGCCGGCCTCGGCAAGCGCATAGTCCCCGTGGCCCTGCCCGACGAGTTCCTCGATGCCGGGGCCCTGCCGACGCTGCACGAACGCTACGGCCTGTCCGTCCAGCGCATCGTGGCGAAGGTGCTCGCCGAACTCGGCTGACCGCCCGGGCTGAAGCGAAGCCACGGCAGGAGCGCAGGGCGGATACCCGGCCGCCGCTCCTGCCGTGGCATCATTGTTAACACGGCAACTGTAGACAGTTGACCTCTGACCTTGGGGAGAATCCGATGGCCACAACAGCCCTTCTGGGACTGGAAAAGAAAAGCCTCCGCGAGCAGGCGCTTGCCGCGTTGCGCACCGCCATCACCAGCGGCGCACTCGAACCGGGCCGGCACCTGGTGGAAACGGAGCTGTCCGAGATGCTGCAGATCAGCCGCGGAACACTCCGGGAGGCCCTGAGGCAACTCCAGCAGGAAGGCCTCGTAGCTGCCGGCGCCCGCGGCCGGCTTTCGGTCCGTCATCTGGATGCCAAGGAAATCCGCGACATCTACTCCGTCCGGGCAGCCCTGGAATCCCTGGCCGCCCGCACGTTGTGCGAACTGCCGGACCGCCAGAAGGTCATCGGCTCGCTCCGGACAGCCATCCAGGCCATGGAGGCCTCCACCCACGGAAGCATGGAGGAGCGGGTCGAGTCCGACCTCGACTTCCACCGCACCATGTGCCGCCTGACCGGCAACGAGACGCTGCTCCACTCGTGGGAATCCCTGGAAGGGTCCATCCGGATGTCCATCATGTTCGCCGGGCCCGAAAAGGGCGTGCGGAACATGAGCGTGGACCGGCACAACGACATCGTCGCCGCCATCGAGACCGGCGACGCCTCCCTGGCCCGCAAGACCATCCACGAACACATGGCCTCCGCCGCCGCGGTCCTGGTCGCCTAGCTTTTGGCCGCCCAGGCCCCCATTACTCACCGACACGCCCGCGGCGCGTTTAGCCCCCGGAAGCCCTGGGTATCTGGACCAGTGCACCGTACCGGCTCATCCGACTGAACGGGCTCAACACAGCAACTGGGCGCCGTTCCCAACGGACTTATCGTCTCGGAAAGGCGGTGATCATGGATCGCCACACATCTGCCAGCTGGGCCTCCGGCCAACCCGCTGGTGACGCCGCACTGGACGTCCTCATCCCCACCTGCAACCGGCCTGCCGAACTAGCCGTCACCCTCGCCGGTCTCGCGGCACAGCAGGCCCCCGCCTTCCGGCTGGTGGTCAGCGACCAGTCTGACGGGCCGCCGGCCTGGGAACACCCGCCGGCCGCCAGCCTCCTCCGCGTCCTAGGAGCGCAAGGCACCGCCGTGGAGCTGCACCGCCACCTCCCCCGCCGCGGCCTCGCCGAACACCGCCAGTTCACACTGGAACAGGCCAGGGCGGACAAGGTTCTGTTCCTCGACGACGATGTCTGGCTGGAGCCGGGCGCACTGGCCAGGATGTGCGAGGCCCTCGACACCCTGGGCTGCGGCTTTGTGGGCATGGCCCCGCAGGGTCTGTCCTATCTGAACGACCGGCGTCCGGAGCAGACAGTTGCCTTCTCACCGTGGCAGGGATCCGTGACTCCGGAGCGCATCCGCCCCAACGAGGAGGGCTTTGAGCGGTGGCCCCTCCACAGCGCTGCGAACCTGACTCACCTGAGCGCGGAGCTGGGGCTCAAATCGGGACAGTGGATCCCGTACAAGGTGGCGTGGCTGGGCGGGTGCACCATGTTCCGGCGGCAGGCCCTGGAGGACACCGGCGGCTTCCGGTTCTGGACCGACCTGCCACCCGAGCACTGCGGCGAAGACGTGGTAGCCCAGTGGCGGGTGATGGAAAAATTCGGCGGCGCCGGAATTCTGCCGTCGGGCGCGGTCCATCTGGAGTCCCCCACCACGGTCACGGACCGCCGCGTGGAGGCCTTCACCGTGGTGCTCAATAACGGCCCGACCCCGGTCAGCCGGGCTGTCCCGGGCGACTAGCGTCCCGCCGGGCCCGGCTATACTCGGCTGCAACCATGAGCAGCCTTCCCTCAGCCCCCAGCACCGTCCGGCTGGACGCCTGGCTGTGGGCCATCCGCGCCTACAAGACCAGGTCCGCCGCCACCGCCGCCTGCCGCGCCGGGCACGTCCGCATCAACGGGAACCCGGCGAAGGCCTCGCAGTCGCTCGTGCCGGGCGACACCGTCCGCGTCCGCCAGCCGGGCTATGAGCGCATCCTCGAGGTACGCAGGCTCATCGCCAAGCGTGTGGGCGCGGAGGCAGCCTCCCACTGCTTCACGGACCACACACCGCCGCGGCCGGTGGCTCCGGCACTCGGGCTGCCGCAGCGGGACCGGGGGACGGGCCGGCCCACCAAGAAGGACCGCCGGGAGATGGAGCGCCTGCGGGGAATGGGCTGACTTGCCCTATTCCTTGACCTGCTCGCGGCCCTCCACCACCTCGAACTCCCCCACCTCCAGGTCAGCGGCGCCGAAGGCCGCGGGCAGCAGGGACAGGTGGACGGCCCCGGAGGACGTCGCCTTGCTCCCGGCCAGGGTAAAGGCCGACGGCGTGATGCCGGGTTCAAAGAGACGTTTGCCCTGGCCGAGGACCACCGGGAAGATGACCAGCCGGTACTCGTCCACCAGGCCTGCGTCGTGCAGGGCGCGGACCAGCCGGTAACTGCCATGCACCTGAAGCTCACGGCCCGGGCCTGACTTGAGGTCATCAACGGCCTCGAGAAAGTTCGCGGGGAGGATGGTGGTGTTGTTCCAGGTCGCCTCGGTCAGCGATGAGGACACCACGTACTTGGGCAGGCTGTTGAGCGCCTTCGCCACCGCGTCACCCGGGTCAGTGACCTGCTCCCAGTAGGGCTGGAACATCTGGTAGGTGGTGCGGCCCAACAGGATGGCGTCCGCTGCGGCGAACCACCCGTTCACGATCCTGCCCAGGTCCTCGTCGAAGAGCGGCACGAGCCAGCCGCCGAATTCGAAGCCGCCGCTGGTGTCCTCATCCCTGCCGCCCGGGCCCTGCATAACGCCGTCGAGGCTCACAAAGGTGTGGACGGTGAGCTTCATGACGGTCCTCGCGGCGGAGGGGCTTGTGGGCTGACGACAGGGGGTCCGCCCGGGTCGACGGGTCCCATGTCCAGCCGGAAGGGCGGATATTCGTCCCGCATCAGTGCCACATAGGCCGCCACACGGTAAACCCAGCGGTTGAGGCCGATCAGCAGGTCGAACAGGCTGCGGAGGTACCTGCCGGTGAACAGCAGGATGACGCCGGCGATGAAGGCCAGGAGCGCCAGCAGCGAGTCGGCGCTGCCTGCCGTGTAGTAACCCCCGCTGCCGCCCAGATCATCATCCGACGACGCCACCCAGGTGCGTGAGCTTCCCGCAAGCACGCCCACGATCAGCAGGTGCGGAATGGCGAGCAGCCAGGACTTCACCACCACGAGTCCGCGCGAGAGGCGCTCCGGATAGTCCACCTCAAAGTCGGCGGGATAGTCGGTGCGGGCGAGGGTGAAGGGCGGGTAGCGGTCGGTGCCGATGGCCGTGAATGCGTAGAAGGAGACCCGCCAGCTCCAGCGCAGCACGCCCACGTTGAAGTTGAAGAGTGAGTGCGGGTAGCGGGCGGTGAACAGGATCGCGAACCACGCCACGATCGTGGTGACAACCAGGGCGAACCACAGGAAGAACAACACGATCAGGTGCGGGATGGCCAGGAACCACTTGACCAGCCACATCCACCGGGACAGGGCCGGGTCCACGTGGCCGGTCAGGCGGGCCGGGTACCTCGGGTTCTCAAGGCGGTCGACGACGGCGGACGGCGGCGGTGCGCCCGCCCCGCCACCGGCGGCGGCAGGGCCGGGCGCCGGATAACCGGGGGCCGGGTAACCCGGCGCCGGGTACGGGGCCGGTTGCATCCCTGGCGGCGGCCCCGCGGCGCCCGCGGCCCCGGGCGGAGCGCCTGCGCCTTCGCCCGGCACGGCGGAGCTGGCAACCGGACCGGTGACGCCGGCAGCGGCGGGAGGTGCCGCCGTCGGAGTTCCGGGGTAGTGGCCGGCAGGCTGCTGTCCGGGCGGAACATGCGGCGGCGGCCCGTGCCGCCCCAGACCCATGGCGCCGGCAACGATCAGGGGGACACCGATCACCAGCAACACGATGCCGGCAATCAGCAGCCACAGGAACAGCGGCCAGAGCAGGTCGGAGCGGACTCCGGCCTGCAGGTCCACGGACACCGGGCCGCTGGCGTCGGCGTTCATGACCACCACGGTCCAGCTGCCGGGCAGGATGTTCCATTTGAGTTCCTGGGTGCCGGTACCTTCGGCGGAAGCAACCCAGAAGTCCTGCGCGCCGGGCCGGGCGGGCGTCCGCGTCCCGGGCACCTCGTTATAGTCCACCCTGAAGGGCCGCAGGTTCAGTTCCCGGATTTCAGAGCGCTTGACGCCCTCGAGGTAGCGCGCCGCGTCCTGCTGCGGTGCGACGCCAATGAAGATCCCCTTGCCCGGAGTGGCTGCCGATCCACGGAGCAGGATGCTGCCGGCCGTGTCCGAGGGAATGACGTCCGGCAGCCTGCCGCTGACCATGACGTCCAGCCCTGCCGAGGTGATGGCCGGGGATGCGGCGTCGAAGCGGTGCGGTTGCGTGGTGAAGTAGCCTTCGTCGCGCTGCTGGAAGTTGAGCCAGCCCACGCCTGCGGCGCCGGCGAGCAGGCCAAGGCCCAGGAGTGCGGCGAGTGTGCCCAGGACGAGCATCACCATGCGGCCGGGTTTCATGCTGGTTCCTTGTCTCGGGCCTTTCGGCTGGTTCGCTGGGGGTGCTTAGTGTCGGCCTTTATGCCGGCGTGCGTATGGCCGTCCTGGACGTGGTCGCCGTGCTTGTGATCGGGATGCTTGTGGTCAAGCCCGCGGGCGCCCGGCCTGGGATCCAGGATGCTCAGCCGGCAGGGCTTGCCGGACGTGCCCTCACCGCTGAGTTCGGTGATATGAACCGGATCGTGGAGCGCCTCGATGGTCTCCATCGCCGCGCGGGCCATGGTCAGGTCGAGGACGATTTCCTTACCCGGCAGCAGGGTCCTCGCACGCCTGGCAATGACGTAGAGCGCACGGATGTTTGCCGGCGTCAGGGTACCCCGGACCTCGATGCAGGCACGCTCCATGTTGGAGTCGATGTGGACCACGATCTTGAGGCGGTGATGGGTGGATGTGTGGTCCATGGCCCTCACGTTCCCTTGGCGGCCGGCCGCTGCCCAAGGCTGCGCGGTCCGACCACCCGTAGGGACCGGATCTTAACGTTCATCGCCAACGCCTCCCCGACTTCGTTGTCGGAACCGTGTCATGTCCAGAATGCACCTTCTGGCCAGCACTGGGAAGAGGCTCTGATGCGTCCGCAGGCATAAGCTACAAGGAGAGCGGATGTTCCCTACAGCCGGAGTGGTCATCATGGACACTGAATTCGCGGATGTCATCGGTCACGATGTCACCACCATCACCTGCGTATGCGGCAACACGGTCGGCAATGAGGGACTGATCCAGGCCAACTCCGACGGCATGCCCGTGCACCTGGGCCGGGACACTCCTGTCCCCGCCGGCCTGGCGCCGTGGCCCGAGGATGAGGATCTCTATACCCTCTGCCCGTCCTGCGGCCGTGTTTACCACGACTCCGTTATCGAAGAGACAGGAACCGCGCCCGTCGCTCTGCGGGTTGATGTCGCCGCTGGCCCGGTGGCTGAGGCGATCCAAGTGCACTGGAGCCGCGACGTCTGACAGCCCGCTTTACCCCTCCAGGGAATTGCCCGCGCACCCGATCCGGCACAAGCGTAGAGTGGCCTAAGACGCCTGATTCTTGGAAGCTGAGCAGCTAAGGGAGTAATCGTGACGATTGACTGGGACGAAAAGAAAGCCCTGCTACAGGAACCGAACATCGCGGCAGTGACGCAACTGTGCGATGAACTCATGGAGAAGAAGCCGGGATCGATCGTTCCTTACATCGACCCCGTCCATGACGAGGATGAATGCCGGATTGTCAGCCTCCAGGTGAGCCCGGGCAAGGGAACGGAGTCCGGCTTCGTGTCCCATTTCAACGACGACGAGGCTGCCCGGCGCGCCACCCAGATCTACGAGCTCGCCGAACTGGATCCGCGCTACGTCATGCCGTGGAATGCCTACCCCTGGGTGCGCGATCCGGACATGCCCTCCGCTCTCAGCGTCCAGGAAAAGACCGACGGCCTCCGGCCCTTCCGGCAGTTCATGAAGATCAACAAGCGCGTCTCGGCCATCATCGCCCATGGGACCGACGCCGCCACCTTCCTGACGCTCTTCGAAAAAACGTACCATTCCTCCCTCAAGAACAACGGCATCAAAATCTATAAGGCCAGCGCGCTCGGCGGGCGGGCCTTTGCTGTATCCGAGGCCAAGCAGGAGGAACTCCTGACCAAGAGCGTGGAGGTCTACAAGGACGCCATGCAGCGCGCCGGAATCCAGCACCTGTAGCGCCGGGTTTTGACTGGGCACCGCGTGCTCGACTGGCTCCTCGATTCCGACCCCTCGGTCCGGTGGCAGGTCCTGCGCGACCTGACAGACGCCCCGGCCGAAGAAGTGCGCGCCGAACGGGCCCGCGTTGCGGCGGAGGGTTGGGGCGCCCGGCTTCTCGCCCTGCAGGGCGACGACGGACAGTGGGACGGCGGGACCTTCTTCCCTGTCCCGTATGACGGCTCCGAAACAGGCCAGCCCTGGACTGCAACAACGTACACCCTTGTTCTGCTCCGCGATCTCGGGCTCGATCCGGACAGCGAAGAGGCACGCCGGGCGGTCGCGAAAGTCCGCAGGAACAGCCGCTGGGAGGAGGGCGGCCAGCGGTTCTTCGAGGGAGAGGTGGAGCCCTGCATCAACGGCAAGGCCCTTGCACTCGGTGCCTACTTTGGTGAAAACGTCGACGGCATCGTCCGGCGGCTCCTCGGTGAGCAGCTGGCGGACGGCGGCTGGAACTGCGAGGCGGAGCGGGGGTCCGTGCGCTCGTCTTTCGCGACCACCATCAACGTGCTGGAGGGGCTGCTGGAGCATGAGCGGGCCACCGGCGGAACCCCGGAGTCGGTTGCTGCCCGCAGGCGCGGCGAGGAGTATCTGCTGGAACGCACCCTGCTCCGGCGCAAGAGCACCGGGGAGCTGGTGGATCCCGACTGGCTCCGCTTTTCCTACCCGACCCGATGGTTCTATGATGCGCTGCGCGGCCTCGACTACTTCCGGGAGGCCTGTCTCCGGAATGCCGGCTGTCCGGATGCCCGCCTTGCGGAGGCCGTCGACCTCGTGCGTTCCAAACGGCAGCCCGACGGCACCTGGCTGCTCGAGAACACCCACCCCGGCCGCGTCCATTTCGCCATGGAGGAGGGCGACGGCCGGCCCAGCCGCTGGAATACGCTTCGCGCGCTGCGGGTGCTCAGGTGGTACGACGGCGGCCCGGGGCTTTCCGGCCCTACCCCTCCAGCAGCCGCCGCCGGTGTTTGAGCTCCTTGACCCATGCCCGGGTGACCATGTCCGGAAACGGCGAGGCGCCGCCGTCGGCCGTTACTTGCGAGCCCGGTGAAACGGAACCGGCGGGCATGTGAGCGGTCGAGGCAAAGGCCGTTCCGGCCTCCAGGTCCGCAAGCAGCGGGCCGGCCGCCTTCAGGGCCAGGCCCACTGCCTGCACGGCAGTGCGCTCGGGCAGCCCCAGGTCCGCCGCCCAGGCCAGGAAGTGCTTTCGGGAGATGCCGCTGCGTTTGCCGCCGAGGGTGAGGGCGAGCGTCCTGTCCCCGTAAACCACTGTGGAGGGGATGTCGTAGACGGGTGCGATGGACCATTCGCCGTGCGGCTGCTGCACCATGGACACGTTCTTCGCGTGCAGGTCGCCGTTGCCGCTCAGGAGTGCAAAGGCTGCCTGGATGGCGAGGTTCCGCAGCGCCGGCAGCGGCGCCGCGCAGTATTCGGCGAGCGCGTGGCACACCGTGCCGAATCCCACGTTGTACTTGTCCGCAGGGTACAGCTTCAGCACCTGGGCGCCGTCCTCGACGGCGAGGCGCTGCACGGCGTCGGCCCCACCGGCACTGTCCTGGTCACTACCCGGCACGCTTTCCAGCGGAATGCGGTCAAACCGTTCCACCAGCAGGCCCGGTCGGCCGGCGACATCGCGCAGCAGCTGCACCCGGCTCAGCGGAATCCTCAGCTTCGCCGCGTAGCGGAACATGATGAACTCGTTTTCCACCACGTGCGGGAACTCGGGCGCGTTGAGCTTGAGAATGAACCGCCGCCCCGCGCTGGCCACGGGCATCGAAATCATCCCGGCAGACAGCTTGTCCTGCACGCCCGCCAGCGCCACCGGATCGATCAGGCCCGAGTCCCCCAGCAGCTCATCGAAATCGACAGGCCGGCGCGGGTCCACCTCGACGGCATGCTCCTCCGGATCCAGCGGCTCCCCGTGGCCCACGATCTGCACGTCACCCACCGGGTTGCCGCCGGCGGCGATGAGCAGCGAGAGGTCGTCGTCGGCGCTGGTCTTGATGGACCGTCGCAGGGCGTTCAGCCGGCGCCCCTCCGGCAGCAGCCCGGTGAAGTACGGCGGCGCGGCACCCGCCGCTGACAGCACGGGTTCCGCCGACAGGGGCAGCGAACTCGCCACTGCAGGACGCCCGCCCTGCAGGTAGGCGGGCAGATAGCTGAACCTGGTGCCGCCGTCGTGCCGTTCCAGCCGGGCGGCCAGGACACCGCGCTTGTAGATGTCCGCGACTCGGTGCCTCACGGCCGGGCCTCCCGTTCGCCGGGTTCGTCACCCTCCGGCGGGGCTGCTTCCTGTGGGGAGGGCGACGGCGGAAAGGCCGACGGCGGCCTGGTCACCAGCGGCTGTGTTGCAAGTGCGCGGGCAGCCGCGCTGGTCCGCGTGGCGAGCTGCAGCTCAAGCCCGAGGGTGTCCAGCAGGGCCAGCAGGGTGTCCAGGCGGAGGCTCGGCTTGCCCTGCTCCACGAACCGGACAAACCGTTCCGAGACTCCCGCCATGTCGGCAAGGTCCTGCTGGCTGAGGCGCAGGTCGGCGCGACGGCCGCGGACGGCAACGGCGAGCTGGGCGGTGAAGGGACTGGTCACCGTACCTCCTCGAAACTAGGAACGATCGTGCCGGTTTGCCTGCCTGCCTTCCAGCCTACGCCGCGCCGGGTCTCTTCGAAAGCCGCTCTCGGAACGAACGTACCGATACGCACCCGGCCAGTCCGCGCGATCACAAGAGGAGCGATTCCTTGCAGTTGACACCCGCCTGTGACCCGTGCCATATTCTTAATCGTGAACCTGTCAGACAGCCGGACAGCCGGACAGCGCGCCCAAGAGCGTGGAGCAACGCCCTCTCCGCTGGTACGCCTCAGTGCAGCCGAAGCAGTCTTCAACGCGATCCGCGCTGACATCCAAGGCGGGGCTCTGTCCGTGGGGGCCAAGCTCAGTTCGGAAGCCGCCCTGGCCTCGCAATATGGGGTGAGCCGCTCCGTGATCCGCGAGGCGCTGCGCTCCTGCACGGCCCTCGGGCTGACGGTGACCAAGACGGGCCGCGGCACCTTCGTCGTCGCCGACCACGTTGCCAACGACCTTGTCCTGGGCCAGTTCTCCGCCCGGGACCTCACCGAAGCCCGACCGCACATCGAGGTTCCCGCGGCAGGCCTCGCCGCCGAGCGCCGCACCGCGGAGGACCTGGACATCCTCCGCAGCATGATGGCCGCGATGGCCGCGGAGACAGATCCGGAAGCATGGGTCGCCCTCGATTCCGCGTTCCACGCAGCCATCGCCCGCGCCAGCGGCAACAAGGTGTTCGAGAGCGTGGTGGCGGACATCCGCGACGCCCTCGCGCACCAGTCCGAAACCCTCAACATGGTGGCCGACCGCCAGCACGCCTCCGACGTCGAGCACCGCGCCATCCTCGAAGCCATCGAAGCCGGGTCCGCGGCAGACGCCAGCGCCGCCATGGCCGGGCACCTGCGCGCCGTCGGTGAAGCGCTCGATTCGATCCTCAACCAGTAAACGCCAGCAGCAAACCCACCACCCAAGGACTCCATGCCCTCCCCCGCCATGCCCGCAAGCCCCGAGCCGGCCGCGCCTGCAGCCGCCGCCTCCGCTGCCCGTCTTCCGCAGCACGAGCCCCTCGCCTTCCAGACCCGGAACGGCATGGTCGAAAGTGTCCACTACGGCTCTCTGGTCGCCACCGCCCCCGGCGGCCGCACCCTGCTCTCCGCCGGCGAACCCGGGGCCGCGTTCTACCCCCGGTCCTCCCTGAAGCCGCTGCAGTCCGTGGCCATGGTCCGGGCCGGACTGGACCTGCCCGCCGACCTGCTCGCCCTCACCGCCGCCAGCCACTCCGGCGCAGCCCGGCACCTCGACGGGGCCAGCCGCATCCTGGAACTTCACGGGCTCACCCCCGCCGCCCTCGAAAACAGCACCGATCTTCCCTACGGCGTCCGCGAGCGCGAGGAGTGGCTGCGCGGCGGCGGCAAGCCCACCCAGCTGGCCCAGAACTGCTCCGGAAAGCACGCCGCCATGGCTGCCACCTGCGTCATCAACGGCTGGCCGGTCGAGGGCTACCTCGACCCCTCCCATCCGCTGCAGAAGCTGGTGGCGGAAACCGTCACCGAGCTGACCGGCGAGGAACCGGCCGGCGTCAGCACCGACGGCTGCGGCACCCCGCTGTTCGCCCTCTCCCTGGCCGGCATGGCCCGCGCCTTTGGCCGTCTCGCGGCCGCGGAACTGTCGGACGGCATGTCCGACGGCGGCGCTGCCGCCCCGCAAAAGCCGGAAGCCGCCGTCGCGCATTCCATGCGCCGCCACCCGGACATGGTGGCCGGCGTCGGCCGCGACGTCACCGAGCTCATGCGCCTCCTGCCGGGCGCCCTGGCCAAGGACGGCTTCGAAGGCATCCAGCTCGTGGGGCTGCCGGACGGCCGCGCCGTCGCCGTCAAAATTTCCGACGGCGGTGACCGTGCCCGGATGCCCGTCACCGTCCGTGCGCTGGAGGCGCTCGGCGTCGACACCTCGGCCCTTGCGGGCATCGCCACCGCTGCGGTTCTGGGCGGAGGCCGCCCGGTGGGCCTGCTGCAGGCCGCAGATTTTTCTTCCCTGTCCCCGACCGACGCCGTTCTTTAAGGACTCACATGACCGAAACCCAAACCCTGCCGGACGCCCAACCCCTGTCCGGCCTGCGCTCCGAGCACGACCTGCTCGGTGACCGCGACATTCCCGCCGCGGCCTACTGGGGAGTCCATACGCTCCGCGCCGTGGAAAACTTTCCCATTACGGGCCAGCCGCTTTCCACCAACATGCACCTGGTCCGCGGCCTCGCCGCCGTGAAGCTCGCGGCAGCCCGCACCAACCTGGAACTCGGGCTGCTGGACGCCGAACGCGCCGCGGCCATCGGGCAGGCCTGCACCGATGTGATGAACGGCGAGCTTAGCGAGCAGTTCGTCGTCGACGTGATCCAGGGCGGCGCCGGAACGTCGTCGAACATGAACGCCAACGAGGTCATTGCCAACCGGGCGCTGGAAATCCTGGGCCACGCCAAGGGCGACTACGCACGGCTGCACCCCAACGACCACGTCAACCTCAGCCAGTCCACCAACGACGTTTACCCGACCGCGGTGAAGCTCGGCACCATCTTCGCCGCCCGCGAGCTGCTCGCGGCCCTGGCCGAACTCGAGGAAGCGTTTGCCGCCAAGGCCCTCGAATTCCGGACGGTCGTGAAAATGGGCCGCACGCAGCTCCAGGACGCGGTCCCCATGACCCTGGGCCAGGAATTTGGCACCTATGCGGTGACCATCGGCGAGGACCGGCAGCGCCTGGCCGAAGCCGACCTGCTCATCCACGAGATCAACCTCGGTGCCACCGCGATCGGCACCGGGCTGAACGCCCCTGCCGGCTACGCGGAGGCCGCCTGTCGGCACCTGGCCGAGATTACCGGGCTGCCGCTGGTCACCGCCGTCGACCTCATCGAGGCCACCCAGGACGTGGGGGCGTTCGTCCACCTCTCCGGCGTGCTCAAGCGCGTGGCCGTCAAGCTGTCCAAGATCTGCAACGACCTCCGCCTGCTGTCCTCCGGTCCGCGCGCCGGCCTTGGCGAGATCAACCTGCCCGCCGTCCAGTCCGGATCCTCCATCATGCCCGGCAAGATCAACCCAGTGATCCCGGAAGTGGTCAGCCAGGTGGCCTACGAGGTCATCGGCAACGACGTCACCATCACCATGGCCGCCGAGGCCGGTCAGCTCCAGCTCAACGCCTTCGAACCGATCATCGTGCACAGCCTGCACAAAAGCATCTCGCACCTCGAGGCAGCCTGCCGCACGCTGACGGCACGCTGCGTCCGCGGCATCACCGCCAACACCGAACGGCTGCGCCTGACCGTGGAGCAGTCCATCGGCCTGGTCACGGCCCTCAACCCGCACCTGGGCTACGCCACTGCAACCGCGATCGCGCGGGAGGCCCTGGCCACCGGCCGCGGCGTTGCCGAGCTGGTCCTGGAACACGGCCTGCTCACCGAAACCCAGCTGCAGGAGCTCCTCAGCCCCGAACGCCTGGCGAACCTCAGCAAGTAACGGCAACCGCTGGCTGGGTTTGCCGAAACCCGGTCTCGGCAAACCCAGCCAGCGACCACCCCGCAAGATTCCTCCCCCAACAGGAAATCAAAGGACTCCCAATGAGTAACCAACCCATCACGGACCACACCGTCCCGGCCCAGGCGCATGCCACCGAAAACCTTCTCCACGCCGAGGACAAGGGCTACCACAAGAGCCTGAAACCGCGGCAGATCCAGATGATCGCCATCGGCGGCGCGATCGGAACCGGCCTGTTCCTTGGCGCCGGCGGCCGGCTCAACGCCGCCGGACCGTCCCTGGTCATCGCGTACGCCGTCTGCGGTTTCTTCGCGTTCCTGATCCTGCGTGCCCTCGGTGAACTGGTGCTGCACCGGCCGTCGTCGGGCTCGTTCGTCTCCTACGCCCGTGAATTCTTCGGTGAGAAGGCAGCCTTTGTCTCGGGCTGGTTCTACTGGATCAACTGGGCAACCACCACCATCGTGGACATCACCGCCGCCGCGCTCTACATGAACTTCTTCGGCAACTACGTCCCCTGGATGGCCGACGTGCCGCAGTGGATCTGGGCACTGACTGCCCTCGTCGTCGTGCTCGCCCTGAACCTTGTCTCGGTGAAGGTCTTCGGCGAGCTTGAATTCTGGTTCGCGCTGATCAAGGTGGCCGCGCTGGTCGCCTTCCTGATCGTCGGCACCTACTTCGTGATCTTCGGAACCCCCGTGTCCGGCCAGGAAGTCGGTTTCAGCCTCATCACCGACAACGGCGGCATCTTCCCCAACGGCCTGCTGCCCATGATCATCCTCATGCAGGGCGTCCTGTTCGCCTACGCCTCCATCGAACTCGTCGGCACCGCCGCCGGCGAAACCGAAAACCCGGAAAAGATCATGCCCAAGGCCATCAACTCCGTGGTCTTCCGGATCGCTGTGTTCTACGTCGGCTCCGTCATCCTGCTGGCCCTGCTCCTGCCCTTCACGTCCTATGAAAAGGGTGTCAGCCCCTTCGTGACGTTCTTCGGCTCCATCGGCATCCAGGGCGTGGACGTCATCATGAACCTGGTGGTCCTCACCGCGGCCCTTTCCTCGCTCAACGCCGGCCTCTACTCCACCGGCCGGATCCTGCGGTCCATGTCCGTAGCGGGATCCGCCCCGAAGTTCGCCCAGCGCATGAACAAGGCCGGCGTCCCCTACGGTGGCATCGCCATCACCGCCGGCGTCTCCCTGCTGGGCGTCCCGCTGAACTACCTGGTGCCGTCGCAGGCCTTCGAGATCGTCCTGAACATCGCCTCCGTGGGCATCATCGTCACCTGGGCCACCATCGTCCTGTGCCAGCTCCAGCTCAAGCGCTGGGCTGACAAGGGCTGGCTCAAGCGCCCTTCCTTCCGGATGTTCGGCGCACCCTACACCGGCTACCTGTCCCTGCTGTTCCTGGTGGGCGTGCTGGTCATGGTCTTCATCGACTCGCCCCTGACCCTGGTGGTCACGCTCGTCGCCATCGCCCTCATGGTGGCCGGCTGGTTCGCCTGCCGCAAGCGGATCCACGAGATTGCCGAGGCGCGCGAAGGCTTTACCGGAATGTCCCCCGTCGTCGCCAACCGGCCCGGACCCGGCGGCGCGGACCGGATCTAAGCCGGGACACTTACCCGCAGCACGGCATCTGACCCGTACAGCGCGAGCGAACACTTGAGGCCCCTGGGAAGCGCTTCCCAGGGGCCACAAGTGTCCGTTCGCGCTTAACCCGGCATCCCTTCCCGGCTGCTATTGACGCCGGCTTGGGGCAGGTCTAGTCTCAGCCGCATCCCCGGGCACACCACCGATCCACAACCAACGCAAGGGAGCGTCATCATGCCGGAATTCATGGATGTCCACCACAACATGAAGGGGATCACGAAGGAGGACCTGCTGGCAGCCCACAACGCGGACCTCGCCATCCAGGACGACGAAAAGGTCAACTTCAAGTCAGCCTGGGCGGATCCGGAGTCGGGGCTTGTCTACTGCCTCTCGGAAGCGCCCTCGGCCGAGGCTGTACAGCGCATTCACGAGCGGGCAGGGCACCGCGCCGATGAGGTGCACCCCGTTCCGTTGCGAGTCTGAGCCCTCATCCGGGCATCTGCTTCACCTGCCCGCGCATTTCTGCACAAGCGCTCACCTCCGGCCGGCTCCTTTCGCCGCCCACCGGCCTACCATGGAGGCATCCGGGGTGAGGCCCGCGATGTGCGGTGCCCCTCCGGTGCGTTGAAGGGCCGGATCAATGGACGTCGTTGTCATCGAAACCCCGCAGCTCGGGGACCGCAGCTACCTGGTCCACGACGGCCACGTGGCTCTGGTGGTCGATGCCCAGCGGGACACGGATCGCATCGAGGAGGCTGCGCGGAAGGCCGGGGTGCAGATCACGCACGTGGCCGAAACCCACGTCCACAACGACTACCTCACCGGCGGACTGATCCTCGCCCGCGCCCACGGCGCCAAGTACCTGGTGAATGCCGCGGACCCGGTGGCCTATGAACGCGAGCCGGTGGCGGACGGACAGGAACTGCAGATCGGCGGGCTCACCCTCCGGGCCGTGGCAACTCCGGGACATACCCACACGCACCTGTCCTATATCGTCACCGACGGCCGGGCCCGGGCCGTGTTCTCCGGCGGCAGCCTGCTCTTTGGCTCCGTGGGCCGCACCGATCTCCTCGGCCCCGGGGACACAGCCGGCCTGACGCGGGCCCAGTACACCTCGGTCCACCGCCTCGCGGCCGAAGCCGGCCCCGACGCCGCCCTCTATCCCACCCACGGTTTCGGTTCGTTCTGCTCGATCGGGCCGGCCACCCGCACGGAAGCGTCAACCATCGCAGAGCAGCAGGAAACCAACCACGCACTGGCGGATCCCGACCCGGAGCACTTCGCGGCGGAGCTCATGGCCAACCTCTCCGCCTTCCCTTCCTATTACGCGCACATGGCCCCCATCAACATGACCGGCCCCGAGCCGGCGGACCTCAGCCTGCCGGAGTCACTTAACGCCGAGGAACTGACGAAGCGGCTGGCCAGGGGCGAGTGGGTAGTCGACCTGCGCCACCGCATGCTGTTCGCGAGCAACCACCTGCAGGGCACCGTCAGCTTCGAGTACGGCTCCGGCGGCAGCTTCAGTTCATACCTCGGCTGGGTCCTGCCATGGGGCGAGAAGCTGACGCTCGTTGGCGGCCGCGAAGACCTGCAAAACGCCATCCGGGACCTTTCCCGCATCGGCATCGACCGCCCGGATGCCGCCGTGGGAACGGAGCCGGGCGAACTCGCCCCGGGAGCTCCCCTTGCCTCCTACCCCCGGGCCGGCTGGCCCGCCGTCGTCCATGAAAAGCCCGACGGCGACACCATCCTTGACGTCCGACGCACCGACGAGTTCGCGAAATCGCACATAACGGGTGCCATCAACGTCCCGCTTCACGAGCTCCTGGACCGCCTGGGTGAACTGCCCGCTGGGTGCCTTTGGGTGCACTGCGCCACCGGTTACCGCGCCGGAGTCGCGGCCAGCCTGCTGCAGCGTGCGGGCCGGGACGTAGTGCAGATCGATGCCCGGTTCCGGGACGCCGCGGCTGCCGGGGTGGGATTGCAGATGCAGCCGCTGCAGCGGCGGTGACTGCCGACCCGTGACCGCGGTGTCCAGCCGGGCATGCAAAGTCCAGTGTCGCAAAGTCGATGGTGCAAAGGAGAACAACGATGGATGCTGAAGGCAAAGTGGTGGTTGGTGTGGACGGCTCGGACTCTTCCGTGGAGGCCCTCCGGCTGGCGGCCCGGCTGGCACCCGGCCTCGGTGCCCGGGTCCATGCCGTGGCCTGCTGGCACTTTCCGGAAATGTACGCCGGGTACATCCCGCCGGACTTCGAGGCATTCGAGACCTCGGCGGCCAAAATCCTCACCGAATCCATCGAGAAGGCATTCGGCCCGGACGTTCCGGAGACGCTGACCAGTGAGCTGGTGCGCGGCCCGGCCCCGGCCACGCTGGTGGAGGCGGCGGCCGGAGCGGCCATGCTGGTGGTGGGGCGCCGGGGCCACGGCGGATTCATGGGGCTGCACCTCGGCTCGGTGAGCACCGCCTGCGTGGCACATGCCGAATGCCCCGTCCTGGTGGTGCACACCAAGGAGGAGCACCACCGCAACCACCATTTCCGCAGGGGCGCCGCCGCCAGGGACGGAAACAACGCCGCAGACGCGCCCGCGCGCTGACCGCCAGGCGTAACGCAACGCACCTGCAACCCCGTGCCGGCGCGCGATCGCCTATGCTCGGCTGAGCAGCCCGATTACCAGGCAGCTCAGAACTGGCTCAACGACGAACCACGGGAGACACCACATGACCAACTGGCGGATCCGGGACTTCCACTCCGCGGACCTGGACGGCATCCTGCACCTCTGGGAGTCGCTGAAGGCCACCAACGTCGAGCCTGTCTACGCGCTTTCCGAGGTGCTGGCCTCCTGTGAAAAGGACCATGCCGTGGTCGCCGTGCAGGGGGAGCAGGTGGTGGGCGCCGCCGTCGGCCGCGCGGCACATGACCAGGGCTGGGTGGTCTTCCTGGCCACACTGCCCGAGTTCCGCGGCCGTGGGATCGGCACCTCGCTGCTGGCCGCCGTCGAAAACCGTATGGCCCCGCACGGCCTGAACAAGCTCTCCGCCCTGATGCCCGAGTCCGAGACCCGGGTGGAGGCCTTCCTGAGCCGTGGCTTCGTGCTCAAGAAGAACCTGCGGTATTTCGAGCGCACCATCCCGGTCCAGCGCCAGGAGCTCGAGCCCCTCAGCCTGCTGGGCGGCCGCATCCTGGCCCGCGACCTGTGGGAGAACGTGGCCGGCATGCGCCGCGAGAAGGAACTGCTGGAACGCCGGCTGGTGCTGCCGCTGGCCGAGGCCGACCTCGCTGACGAATTCGGCGTGGTGCCGCCGCGGGCCGTGGTTCTGTTCGGCCCGCCCGGCACCGGCAAGACCACCTTCGCCAAGGCCATCGCCTCCCGGCTGGAGTGGCCGTTCGTTGAGGTCTTTCCGTCCCGGCTGGCCTCCGACCCCAAGGGCCTGGCCGGCGCGCTGCGGGAGACGTTCCTGGAGATCTCGGAGCTCGAGCACGCCGTCGTCTTCATCGACGAGGTCGAGGAGATCGCCTCCCAGCGTGCCGGGGACCCGCCGTCGCCGCTGCAGGGTGTCACCAACGAACTGCTCAAGATCATCCCGGCCTTCCGCGAACAGCCCGGCCGCCTGCTGGTGTGCGCCACCAACTTCATCCGCGCCCTCGACTCGGCCTTCCTGCGGCACGGCCGGTTCGACTACGTGATCCCCATCGGACTCCCCGACCGGCAGGCACGCGAAGCCATGTGGCAGCGCTTCATTCCCGCCGCCGTGGTGGATGACGTGGACGTGGAGCAGCTCGTGGACCGCACCAAGGGCTTCTCCCCGGCGGACATCGAGTTCGCGGCGCGCAGTGCCTCGCAGCGGGCGCTGGAAAAGTCTGTATACGGCAATGGCGACGACGGCGGGCTGGCTTCCGCTGGCGGCGTTGCCGTCCGCGAGGCGGCCAGGAAGGGTCCCACCACCCAGGACTACCTCGACGCCATCGCGGACACCCGCACCACCGTCAGCGACGACGTGCACGAGGAGTTCCTGGAAGACATCGACGCCCTCGGCCGGGTCTAGGCTCCGACCCTGCCATTTAGACGGTTCCGCGCCGGTTAGACGCGAAGGAACGTCGAATCGGCAGGGTACCGTCGAAACGGGCACGGAGGGCATAAAGGAGGGGCGCCAGTGATCCTTTTTCTCACGATCGTCAGCGGGCTGGCCTGGACGGCCGTGTATGCCGAAGCGGTCCGGCTGGGCTTCCGGGAACGCACCTACGCCATCCCGGCGGCAGCCCTGGCGCTCAACTTCGCCTGGGAAGCCATCTACGCGTCGCGCTCCGTGGCAACGGGCCTGTCGGCGCAAGGTGTCTTCAACGTCGTCTGGGGCCTGGCGGATGTTCTCATCGTCTACACCTTCCTCCGGTTCGGACGGGCCGAGCTGCCGCCGTGGATCACGCGGCCGCTCTTCGCGGGCTGGGCGGTCCTACTGGCAGTCACGTCGTTTGCGGTGCAGCTGCTCTTCGTGGCCGAGTTCGGCTGGGACGAGGCCACCAAGTACGCCGCGTTCCTGCAGAACCTGCTGATGTCGGGCCTGTTCATAGCGATGTTCGTTTCACGCGGCAGCGGCCGGGGCCAGTCACTCGTCATCGCCGTGGCCAAGTGGGTCGGCACCCTTGCCCCCACCATTGTTTACGGCGGGTACGGAAACTCGGCGCTGATCCTGGGACTCGGAGCCCTGTGCAGCGTATTCGACCTGACATATATTGCCCTGCTGTGGCGGGCGGGAGGGAGGCTGCGGAAACCCGCGCTACCTTTGACCCATGCCCTCTAATCCCCTCCGCCACGCGGTGGCGCGCATGGGCGGCCGCGATCCGCACCAGCCGCACCGGACAGCCACCCCTCTGGAGCTCTTTTTCGACCTGACGTTCGTGATCGCCTTCGGCGTGGCCGGCAACCAGTTTGCGCACGAGATCGCGGAAGCGCACTTCGGCGCCGGGCTGCTCGGTTTTTCCTTTGCGATGTTTGCCGTGATCTGGGCCTGGATCAACTTCACCTGGTTCGCCAGCGCCTACGACACCGACGACTGGGTGTTCCGGGTTGTCACCATGGTCCAGCTGGTGGGTGTCCTGGTCCTGACAATGGGGATCGAACCCATGTTCCACTCCCTTGTGGAGGGGAAGCACGTGGACAACACCGTCATTGTGGGCGGCTACATCATCATGCGGCTGGCGCTGATTTCCCAATGGCTGCGGGCCGCCCGCCAGGACCCCGCCCGGAGGAAAACGTGCCAGCGTTATGCCGGGTACCTGGCAGTGGTCCAGCTCGGGTGGATCGCCGTGCTGTTCATCCAGGCCGACATACTCACCACGTTCCTGATGATCGCACCGCTGTACGTCCTGGAACTGGCCACCCCCTACTGGGCCGAGCGGCACGCGACCACCCCCTGGCATGCCCACCACATCGCGGAACGCTACGGCCTGCTGGCCATCATCGCGCTCGGCGAATGCCTGATCGGCGCGGTGGAGACGCTCCGGGCCATTGTGTCCAACCACGGCTGGTCCGTAGATGCGGCCCTGGTGGGTTTCGCGGGCACCGCGCTGGCCTTCGGCATGTGGTGGATCTACTTCATCCTGCCGGCCGGCCGGGCGCTGCACCTGCAGCGGCACCGCTCGTACTTCTTCGGCTACGGGCACATCCCCGTCTTCGCCGCCATTGCCGCCACCGGGGCGGGCCTGCACGTCGCGGCGTACTACATCGATCACGCCGCGCACATCAGTGCCGCCGCGGCAGTGGCCACCATCGCCGTTCCGGTGGTGCTGTTCAAGGTCTCGCTGACGGCACTCTTCAGCGTCATGACGTGCGTGGACCGCGTCCTCATCGCCGTGACCACCGGGGTGGTGGTCGTGCTCGCGGGCAGCGTGGCGCTGGCGGCGGCCGGTGTCTCGGTGCCGGTCTGCCTGCTGATCATCGTTGCCGCACTCGCGGCTTCCATCGTCATCGACGAACGCCGGAGCACTGACCTGCTGCACGCGGCGCTGGAGCGGCTGGAGCAGCGCCACAAGACCGCCTGATTCTCCGCCGCCGGGTTTCGGCAGGCGGCGGCGGAGCTACAACCCCGTCCACACCCACGGTTCACGGGGCAGGCCAGCGGGTCGGAACTGTCCCAGGGCCGCCTCCAGGGATGGTCCCGGCAGGCCCAGCGACTCCAGGATGGCGCGCTGCACGGTCTGCGCCGGAATTCCGACGGCGGCCAGGTCACCAAGCGTGACCGCCCCGTCCCGCTTCGCCAGCCGGACGCCGTCGGCATTCACCACCAGCGGCACGTGCGCGTATTCCGGCACGGGAATATTCAACAGAGCCGCCAAGTATGCCTGCCGGGGCGTGGACGGCAGGAGGTCGTCCCCGCGGACCACCTGGTCTATGCCCTGCTCGGCATCGTCCACGACGACGGCCAGGTTGTACGCGGTTACGCCGTCGTTCCGGCGCAGGACGAAGTCGTCCACCATTCCCGTGAATGCCCCGTGCAGCACATCCTGCACGGTCCATTCAGCTGCCGCGGAACGCAGCCGGATGGCAGCCGGGCGGGTGGACCGCTTGAACTCCAGCTCCGCGGTCGACAGGTCCCGGCATGTTCCGGGGTACGCACCCTGCGGCGCGTGCGGGGCGGACGGGGCCTCCTGGATTTCACGGCGGGTGCAGAAGCACTCGTAGGTCAGTCCCGCCGCCGCCAGCTGTCCGATGGCAGCCGTGTACAACGGTTCGCGGTCCGTCTGCCGCACCACGGCACCGTCCCAGGTCACTCCGACGGCGGCCAGGTCACGCAGCTGCACTGCCTCGGCCCCGGCCCGGGCGCGGTCGAGGTCCTCGACGCGCAGCAGAAACCGCCGTCCGGTGGAGCGGGCAAAAAGCCAGGCAAGGATTGCCGTCCGGAGGTTCCCCACATGCAGCTCGCCGGACGGGCTGGGGGCGAAGCGGCCAGCGCGTGTCATGCCCTCCACCCTATGCCGAACACCACAAGAGCCCCTCAGCTACCGCGCACTCCGGGCGTTGGCCGGGAATCGGTGGCTCAGGGGCTCTTGCCGTGCCTGTCCCGGACGAAACCCCGTCAGGGGGTCGCCGTCGTGGAAAGCGAGGCACTTCTTGCGGAAAGACGAATGCGTGAACAAGTGTCAATCAGCGGCTGCGTCCTTGCGGGAAGCGTGGTCCAGGGACGCCGGGTGGTGTGCCGGGTACCTGTAGCCTGCCGGCTGTGGGGGTAACCACCGCCTGCGTTGCCACTATCTGAGCAGAAGACCTACAGTAGGCGCAACGGGCATGGGACAGACTGGTCAATCTGACCACTCGCCCCTTCCGAAACCGGACAGGAAGTGATCAGATTGCAGCAGCTCGACTCCACCGACAGGCGAATCCTTGCTGCCCTGGACGAGGATCCCCGGCTGCCCATCATGGTCTTGTCGCAGCGGCTGGGCCTGGCCCGCGGAACGGTGCAGTCACGCCTGGAGCGGATGACGGCGTCAGGCGCCCTGCGGCCCAACAGCAGCCGCGTGCTGCCGGCGGCCTTGGGCCGGGGCGTTGCGGCGGCAGTCAGTGCCGAACTGGACCAAAGCCATCTCAACGAGGCCATCGCTGCGCTGCGCGAAATCCCCGAGGTGCTGGAGTGCCATGCCCCGGCGGGTGATACGGACCTGCTGATCCGCGTGGTGGCGACGAGCCCCGATGACCTGTACCGGGTTTCCGAGGAGATCCGGCTGTGCCCGGGAATCGTCCGGACGTCCACGAGCATGTTCCTGCGCGAGGTGATTCCGTACCGGACAACCGGCCTCCTAGAGGACTGAATTCGAGCGTCGGAGTCGCCCCACCGATACTGCGCAAATCATTGGGGAAAACTGCGGATATTCCGGCGGCTGTCCTGCGGTGGCAGCAGTAGCCTGATTCCGCATCCGCCGCAGCGTTGGGCAGTCGGCGGATGCGTTGTTCACCCAGGGTCTCCGCCGGGGGGTCGGTCTCAATTAGGAACTCAATGCGCTCTTTTTCCCGTTCAATCGCGTCGGTCACCGGCTTGCTGGTTCTCGCCGCGGGCCTCGTCTCGCTGCCTGGCTCCGCTTTGGCGGCTACAGATCCTGCCGGAAACAGCACGTCCCTGCCCGTCGAGTCAGCTTCGGAACAGGAACACCACGGGTACGAGTCCGCACCGGGCGTACCGATGGACGGGCCGCCGGCCGGGCTGGCCCTGCAGGCCGAAGCCGGCGGTACGGCAACCGCCGCTCTCTCCGTCAAGCTCGTCACGGTAAAGCTCTCGGACACCGGGACCAGCACCGTTGATATCGAGGCGGCAAAACGTGCCATCGTGGCTACCAGCAGCTACTGGAAGGCCATGTCCGGCGGCCGCATATCCATGACAGTGGACCCCGCATTGACCGTCATCAACCGCACTT
The DNA here is from genome assembly GCF_042668165.1 of Arthrobacter sp. NPDC057388. Taxonomy (NCBI): domain Bacteria; kingdom Bacillati; phylum Actinomycetota; class Actinomycetes; order Micrococcales; family Micrococcaceae; genus Arthrobacter; species Arthrobacter sp. NPDC057388. The sequence continues at coordinate 78,591 of NZ_JBHVBL010000008.1, read as the reverse complement.
CCCTGGCGAAGTCGACGGACTCCTACTACGACATGATCAACAGGATCACCACCGAGCTGAAGTGGACGTACAGCCCCAACAAGGCCCTGGTGATCTTCGTTCCCAGCGCCACGCTCGGCGGCGGCGCCCTGGGCGCCGGTTTCAGCAGCACCGGCAACAGCGGACGGGTGCTGATGCCGCAGATCAGCGGCTTCACCAACAGTGTTCTCGCCCACGAGTTCGGCCACGTCCTGGGCTCCATGCACGCCGATGCCCTGCAGTGCGGCAGCGGCGTCTCGGATGTGGGCGTCACAGGCACGGGCCAGTTCACCGATTCATCCTGCTACCTCCGGGAGTACGGCGACAGCACCGACATCATGGGGCTGTCCAGCTACAACATGCCGGTGATCAGCTCGCCGTTCTGGGACGCCAAGGGCCTGGGCGCTGCCACGGACATCCGCGACCTCGGCGTCGCCACAGGCGTCAAGACGTACACGCTGAAGCCGTGGGGCAACACGAGCCTGGCCTACCGTGCGGTGAAATTTACCGACCCGGTCAGCAAGGAGGTCTACTACCTGGAACTCCGGCAGCCGGCAGGCTATGACGCCTACCTGGCCAGCGGCCCCGCGGGCAACCGCGGCGTGAAGGTGGTCCAGCGGGGCGGCGCCACGCCCACGTCTTCTCTGGTGCTGATGCCTTCCACCATCCCCTTCAGCGGGTACTACGCCACCAACCACACCTGGCAGGCGGGCAGCACCTTCAGGACGCATGCGGGAACCCGGGTCACCGTCAACTCCGTCACGGCCACCTCCGCCACCGTGACCATCGACGCCGACCCCGCCCTGCACAGCAAGATCCAGTTCTCTGCGGGTGACCTCAACGGCGACGGACGGCCTGACGTGGTCTCCCGGGAAGCCGACGGCTCGCTCCTGCTCTTCCCCGGCCTGGGCGGCAACAAGCTTGGAACGGCCGTGAAGATCGGCTCGGGCTGGGACATCTTCAACACCGTCCTGGGCAACGGCGACTTCAACGGCGACGGGAAGACGGACCTCATGGCCCGGACGTCTGACGGCGCACTGTGGCTGTACCCGGGCAACGGCACCGGAGGTTTCCTGCCGCGCACGCAGATCGGGTCCGGCTGGCAGGGCTTCAAACGCATCATCGCACCCGGTGATTTCAGCGGCGACAAGCGGGCCGACCTGCTGGCCATGCGTACCGACGGAACGCTGTGGCTGTACCCGGGCAACGGCACCGGCGGGTTCCTGGCGGCCAGGCAGATCGGCTCCGGCTGGCAGGGCTTCACCGCCGTCAGCGCGGCGGGAGGGCTCGCCACCGGCCCCGGCCTGCTCGCCCGCTCCAGCACCGGAACCGTCTACCTGTACCCGGGCAACGGCGCCGGAGGCTTCCTGGCACGCCGGACGCTGGCGAGCGGATGGCCCAGCACCGAGCTGATCGCCGGCCAGGACTTCACCTCCGACGGGCTCACGGATATTCTCTCGGCCAGCAGCACCGGGGCGATCACTGCTTACGCGGGCAACGGCACCGGCGGTTTCGCGACCAAGCTGAAGATCAGCACCGGCTGGGGCGGCTTCAGCCAGGTATGGGAGGCCGGGGACTTCGACGGCGACGGCAAGCCTGATCTCCTGGCACGCACGACCCAGGGAGCCCTGCGGCTCTATTCCGGCAACGGTTCGGGCGGCTTCCGCACGACCCGCCAGATCGGCACCAGCTGGCAGGTCTTCGACCAGGTGGTCTCCGCCGGCAACTTCAACGGCGCCGGCGGCCCTGACCTCCTGGCCCGGAAACCGGACGGCTCGCTGTGGCTCTACCCCACCAACGGAACGGGGCTCTTCCAGACCCCGAAAAAGGTCGGCAGCGGCTGGCAGGCCTTCTCGCGGATCATCGCTCCCGGCGACTTCTCCGGCGACGGTAAGACGGACGTCATTGCCCAGACCCCGGACGGCAAGCTGTGGCTCTACCCCGGCAGCGGGACAGGCGGCTTCCTCGCCCGGAAGCAGATCGGTTCCGGCTGGGCAGGTTTCAGCCAGGTGGTCGCCGGCAATGACTTCAACGGCGACGGAAAAGCCGACCTGATGGCCCGCGCGTCGGACGGCTCCCTCTGGCTCTACCCCGGCAGCGGCGCCTCCGGATTCCTCCCCCGCACACTGCTGGGAACCGGCTGGAATGCCTTCACCACGTTTGCCAGCGTGGGCCGCTTCGCCGGAACGGGCAACCCGAACGTCGTTTCCGTGTCGGCCGACGGGGCCATGTGGCTCCACACCGGCACCGGGAAGGGCGCCTTCCAGAACGTCGTGCTGAACCCCCGCTGAGCAGGGGAGCCAGTCCAGCGCGAGCGGACACTTGTGGCCCCTGATCCACCCGGATCAGGGGCCACAAGTGTCCCTTCGCGCTGTTGGAAACCGGGTCACACCGGCGGGCCGGCGTTGGATTTCAGGTTCTTCATCACCAGCGTTGAAGTCAGGCGTTCCACCCCCGGCAGGACTGTCAGCTCGCTGTCGTAAAAGCGCTGGTAGGAGGGCAGGTCCGCCGCGATCACCTTCAGCAGGTAGTCGGGGGAACCGAAGAGCCGCTGCGCCTCCACGATGTTCGGGTTCTCCGCCACGCGGTTCTCAAAGATCTCCATCGTGGGCCGGTCCACTTGGCGGAGGGTCACGAACACGATGGCCTCAAAGCCAAGCCCGACGGCGGCCGGGTCGATGTCCGCCTTGTAGCCGCGGATCACGCCGGACTGCTCCAGGTCGCGCAGCCTCCGGTGGCAGGGTGCCACGGTCAGGCCCACCTTCGCGGCGAGCGCCGTGGCAGTGATTCTGCCGTCCTCCTTGAGGTGGCGCAAAATATTTCTGTCAACGTGATCTATCACGCAAAGATATTACTCCCCCACCCGCGATCCGCGCGAAATTTGAAAGCACCTCCGGCGGCTTTTTGCCTACGCTTTTCGTACAGCCAAAACCGCAGGAGCCCGCCCATGAACCCCCAGCTTTTCCTCGCCTTTATCGTGGTGGCAGCCGCCCTGGCCTGCACCCCGGGAGTGGACTGGGCGTACTCCATCACGGCCGGCCTCGGGCGCCGCAGTTTTGTGCCCGCGGTCGCGGGCCTGTGCAGCGGCTACGTGCTGCACACCGTGCTTATGGTTGCCGGGCTTGCCGCCGTCCTGGCCAGCATGCCGGGCCTGCTGGGCTGGATCACAGTGGCCGGCGCCGTCTACCTGCTGTGGCTCGGAACCGTCACCATCCGCTCATGGCGCAGTGCAAGCTTCAGCCCGGGGGCCGCCGTCGGAAATCCGGGGCGGAACCAGTTCCGTTCCTTCCTCCAGGGCGTAGGCACCAGCGGCATCAACCCCAAGGGACTGCTGTTCTTCCTGGCCCTCGTGCCGCAGTTCGTCAGCGCCGACGCGCCGCTGCCGGTGCCGGTCCAATCCGGCCTGCTGGGCCTGACCTTCGTGCTGCTCGCGGCCCTTGTCTACACCTGCGTGGCGCTGCTCTCGCGGAAGCTCCTGCAGTCCCGGCCCACGGCAGCCCGGCGGGTCACGCTGGCCAGCGGCATCATCATGGTTGTCCTCGGCATCGCGCTGCTGTCAGAACAGCTGCTTCCGCAGCTGACCCGGCTCGGCTAGGTCAGACGGCTCGGCCAGGGTCAGATCTTCTGCTCCATGAACCACTCGGTAAAGCCTGACGCCCGCCCGTCCGCATCGAGCCGGATCACCCACAGGTTCTCGTAGTTGGGGCGGTCATCAAGGTACGTGGTGCGGCCCTGCACAAACGCCAGATCGCCGTCGGAGCCCAGCAGTGACCACTCGAACCTCCACTCCCCCGGCTGGTCCGCGGAACCGATCCAGCGTTCCACGATCTGTTCGCGGCCGCGCCACGGGTCGGGGTCGTAGGGCCGTGTGGCGTACACGGCCTCCTCGGTGAACAGCGCCCCGATGTCCCCGGGATCGTTGGAGGTCCACGCCGCAATGTACTTGTCCATCCACTGCCGGATTGCGTCAGTCATGGCTCCGTTGTATCGCGGCCCCCAACTGTCCACAAGAGCCGGGCTGTCCACAAGAGCCGGCAGCATGGGGCCTCAGTCGCCCCCGAACTGCTTCCACTTCTGTTCCCACGCCCGGCGCGCCTCGATGTCCTTGCGGATGACCTCGAACGTTTCGAGCTCCGCCTGCCTGCCGCGCTGCCACTCCCGCGGGTTGAGGGACTTGCGTCCGTTGTCCAGCAGTATCAGCGCACGGTCCGTCAGGGCGTCGTTGCGCAGGGACATGCTGGTCTTCGGCCGGCGCAGGACCTCCTTCAGTGCCTGCTGGGCCTGGGCGTGGGCGCCGAGCCGGCGCAGGGAACGCGCACGCACCAGGAGCAGTGCTGCGGAGAGGTCGTCGGCATTCATCAGCCCCTCGGTCCAGACAACCACCTCCTGGTCCCGGCCCAGGGCGGCAGCGAGTGCGCACCTCGCCAGCGCAGTGGGCAATGACGGCGGCAGCCGAACCAGCGTTTCCAGGGCCGCCTCGGTCTGTCCCGTTTCCCGCAGGGAATGGGACAGCGCAAGGAAAACCGACTCCTCGCTGAACAGCACCGGAACCACGATGCGTTCGGCCACCTCCACCCGGGTGACCACCCGCGTGAGGTAACTGGCGGCAAACTGGTTGGCTTCGTCGTCGTTCCTGATGGACAGCCCGCGCTGCAGGAGCTCGGCGGCCCGCAGGTAGCCGCCCTGCCGGTAGGCGAGGAGACCGGCCATCACACAGCACAGTCCGGCCCAACCGGGATAAGCGCGGCCGGCGGCAATGAGCCGGTTGGGGTCGGTGTTGGAAAAGATGGCGTCGTATACGGTGCGGGCCGCTTTTCCGGGCAGCAGCTTGAGCCGCGGGACGCTGCCGTCCACGCTGATCCGCGAGTCACCGCCGCCGAGCATGCCGTGGATGAGTCCGCCCATGCCCTCGGCCACTTCGCGGACCGGCGTGCGGACCTTGCCACAGCCGAACGGCGTGAGGTCGCGCGTGTCGCGGTAGATCGGTCCTGGAAACTGCCCCGCGCTCATTCCTCCATGCTAATCGGGGGAGCGAATCAGGCCGAAGCGGCGCCCACCCAGACGCCCACCACCCAGGTGCTGGCTGCGAGGCAGGCCAGGCCGAACTCCGCGAGCATGCCCAGCCCCGTCGCCTTGAGCGCGGCCCAGCTGGACGTCAGCGCAGCCCCGACATTCCGGGTACGCAGGATCTCGCTTACCAGCAGCCCGGCCGCGAAGCCAACGAACAGGCCCACCACGGGAATGACGAACATGCCGGCAATGCCCAGCACCACCCCGACGGCGACGCTCCGGCTGGGAATCCGGTGCTCCTTCAGTTTGCGGCCGGCGAGGACGGCGCTGGCCGCCATGCCCGCCAGAACGAACACCATGCCGACGGCGAAAACCACCCAGCCGGTCACGCCCTCGCCGCCCCAGATGGCCCAGGCCAGCAGGCTCAGGCCGATCAGGAAACTGCCCGGCAGGACCGGGATGACGGTGCCGGCCACGCCAACCAGGATGGCCAGGCCGCACAGGATGGTCACAAGGGTTTGCGCGTTCATCACCCCAGTCTAGGGAAGGGCCAGTCTAGGGAAGGGCCAGCCTAGGGAACGGTTGAGTTGGGGAACGACGACGGCGGCGCCTCCCACGCAAAGGAGGCACCGCCGTCGGACCGTGAGTCAGCCCGTTCCCGGCCGGCGCTTCAGCCGGCCTGTAACTGCAGCCTTAGTTGGCTTCGGCTGCGGCTACTGCGGCAACCGCGGCCGTGACGGCCGGTGCCACTCGCGGATCCAGCGGGCTGGGCACGATGTAGGACGCAGACAGTTTGTCATCCGCCAGCTCGGCAATGGCGCGGGCCGCTGCAACCTTCATGGCGGGGGTGATGCGGCGTGCGCCGGCGTCCAGGGCGCCGCGGAAGATGCCGGGGAACGCCAGGACGTTGTTGATCTGGTTCGGGAAGTCGCTGCGGCCGGTCGCCACCACAGCGGCGTACTTGGACGCGACCTCAGGCAGAACTTCGGGATCCGGGTTGGAGAGTGCGAACACGATGGAGCTGTGGTTCATCAGCTTCAGGTGCTCCTCGTCCAGCTTGGATGACGAGACGCCGACGAAGACGTCCGCTCCCAGCAGCGCCTCGCCGGGACCCCCGGAGATGCCGCGCGGGTTGCTGCGCTGCGCCATCTGGGCCTTCTTGCTGGCGGGATCGGCGGCGATGTCGGCACGCTCGGAGTTGATGACGCCGCGGGAATCGAGCAGCACCACGTCCTCGATGCCGGCGGTGAGCAGGATTTCGGCGATGGCGATGCCGGCAGCACCGGCCCCCGAGATCACCACGCGGAGTTCCTCCAGCCCGCGGCCGGTCACCTTCGCGGCGCCTGTCAGCGCGGCGAGAACCACGACGGCGGTGCCGTGCTGGTCATCGTGCATGACGGGGCAGTCCAGGGCCTCGATGAGCTTCTCTTCGAGTTCGAAGCAGCGCGGGGCGGCGATGTCCTCAAGGTTCACGGCGCCGAAGCTGGGACGCAGCCGGACGAGGGTTTCCACGATCTCATCGACGTCGGTGGTGTTGAGGACCAGCGGGATGGAATCCAGCTCGCCGAATGCCTTGAAGAGGGCGGACTTGCCCTCCATGACGGGCAGCGATGCGCTGGCGCCGATGTTTCCCAGGCCAAGGACGGCAGTGCCGTCACTGACCACGGCGACGAGGCGCTGGGCCCAGGTGTGGCTCTTGGCGAGTTCCGGGTCAGCGTGGATGGCCCGGCTGACCTGGGCAACGCCCGGCGTGTAGGCGATGGAAAGGTCGCGCTTGTTGCTGAGGGGGACGGTGCTGGCGATGGAGAGCTTGCCGCCCTCGTGGGCAGCGAAAATTTCCTGGTCAGTCAGCTCTGCGGCTGCGCTGGTGTCGTTCGGAGCGATGGTTTCAGTGGACACGTCGTTGTCTCCTGTGGCTAGCCGTGGGCGCACGGCACAGATGGCTCGAGCAGTCGGGCTCAAGTTGGTCAGGTACGCGCTTTGCTGGCGGCCCAAGGGTGGCGGGTTCCGCCGGAAAGCCTGGGGAAGTGCGGGGTACTGGCCACTCCGGTAGTGCCATGTTAGACAGGACAAAGGCCCGCTCAGTGCCAAAAGCGCCGCTTCAGCCCGGATAAAGCAGATTTTGTGCCTGTTTGTGGCTCATTTCACCATTTTTGGACCCTTTTATGACCTACTGGTCTAGACCGGTTACGCGCTATTCCGTGCCAAACGGGGCGCCGGCATCAGCAGCGTGCAGGCTTTCTTGAGGTCTTCCTCGGCCTCGAAGAGGGAAAGCCGCCGGCACCGGACGGACTGGACTAGACCGGCAACAGTCAGCAGCAGAACGCGGGCAATGGCCTGTTCGCCGCACACGGCAGTCACGGCCCGTTCCGCGAGGGAATCGATCTCGCGGAGCAGGCCGGTGGTGTCGCGGTCCTTGAGGTACACGCCTTGGCTCAGGCACTGTTCGACCGCTGGCTGCATGACGCGCATGTGGAAAATTTCCATCGCCACCCCGGAGAGCGCATGAATGCGGACGGCCCCCGGCCCGGTCCCCGTCTTCAGCTCGCCGAGCTGGTGCCGGTACAGGGCCAGCATCAGGTGGGTGACGGAGGGGAAGTAGCGGTACAGGGTGCCGAGCGGAACGTTGGCTTGGGCAGCTACCTCCGAGAGGGTTACGGCGTTGAGGCCCTTGCGGGCAAAGCTGGCGGCAACCTCGAGGATCCGGTTATAGCGGCGCAGCTGCCGGGGAAGGGAAGGCGGGGCGGCCATGGGCGGAAGATCAGGCATAGAGTCAAGCATCATCAGTCCGGAGGTTGAGATTCCTGGTGCAGTCAGGAAGAGCCCCATTCCCGGTCCTGCCGCGATTCGCACTCCACTATACGGCACCCACCCTTTGGGTTTCCTGGGAGCCCGGCCGGCGCTGACCCTAGTCAACACCCTTGATCTTCACCACGAAAACGGCGCCCAGCAAGCCGATGATGGCGGCTGCGACGTAGAGAGACACGTAACCTCCCCACATGGTGACGAACGGCCACGCGATCACCGGGGCGATGACCTGCGGCAGGGAGCTGGCGACGTTGACGACGCCAAGGTCCTTGCCCCGGTCGGCGGCGTTGGGAAGCACCTGGGTGATGAGCGCGAAGTCCACGGCGAGGTACGCGCCGAACCCGACGCCCAGCACGCACGCGCCGACGATGCCGCCCGTCCATGTCGGCGCGAAGGCGAGGATCAGTGACGCCAGCGCAATGATCGCGGAGGAGGCGATCACCAGGGGCTTGCGTTTGCCCGTCCTGTCGCTGAGCCTGCCGCCCACCAGGCTGCTGATGATCACGAACACGGCGTACAGCCCGGTCAGCACGAGAAAGCCGAAGGCGGGTTCCAGGCCCGTGGTTTCCTTCAGGTGCACGGCGTCCGCCAGGAAAAACAGCAGGTACAGAGTGACCATGTGGTTGCCGATGTTGACCAGCAGCCGCGTGGTCCAGGCCCAGGCGAAGTCCGGGTGCCGCAGCGGCCTGATAAATCCCAGCAGGAATTCGGCCCAGTTCATCGGCCGGGCAGCCCCTACCCGGAGGGGGCTGTCGTCGCTCTTGACCAGGTACATCACCACGCCGGCCACGAGGGCGGCCGCACAGATGATGTAGCCCAGCGCGTAGTTTCCGCTGACAGCGGCGCCAATCACCGCACCAACGAGTATTCCGGCCGTCTGCCCCATGGCCGCGAGTCCGCCCACGGTCGCGCGCTGCGGGACGGGGACGCGGTCCGGAACAGCGGCGAAGATCGCGGCATAAGCGGCGTTGCAGCCTGCCTGGACGAGGCACCACATCAGCGTCATCACCGCGACGTTCGGCGCGCCCGCCAGGCCCACCAGCGCGGCGGCACCCAGGACGGCGCCTGCCAGCACCCACGGCACACGGCGGCCCAAGCGGGACGCCGTGCGGTCGCTGAAGGCGCCAAAGAGCGGATTGGCCACCATCGACACAGCGGCGCCGGCACCGTTCACGAGGGCGAAGATGGCTTCCTTCTGCCCCGGATCGAAATGTTCGGACTGCTGGGCGAGGAGAACCTGGATGGGGCCGAAAAAGGCCGCGTTGATGCCCAGATTGACCAGCACCACGCCCGTGATCCAGAGCGGCCGGACGCGCTCGGTCGGTTCAGCGAGCGCGGCGGAGCGCGTGGTGCGCACCAGCCCGGGGTCGGGTACCGCACCGGGTGTGTCGGACAGGCTCACAGCGGTCTCCCCCTCGAACATCATGACGATGGAATCAGACTATCTCTGGCACGATTAAAAGCTCGTTCATTGCGGTAATAGAATGCCCTCAGCCAGCCTCTTGCCACGGGGGTATTTCCGGCAGAACAGTCATCACTCATTCCATGGGGGAATGCACCTTGTCATCACAAAACGCAGGACGTACCGTCCTGCTCAGATCCGCCTCGCTTGCGGCCGTAGCCGCGCTGGCGCTCACGGCATGCACCGGCAATAACTCGCAGCCGACCTCCAACGCCAGCCAGAACCCTTCCGCCAACGAGGCTACGGTCATTCGTGTCATCGATGGAGACACGTTCGTGGCGACGACCGCTGCAGGGGAGAAGACCATTCGCCTGCTCAACGTAGATACACCGGAAACGAAGGACCCGAACGCGCCGGTGGAGTGCTTGGGGCCCGAAGCTACTGCCGCTCTGGAAGAACTCCTTCCGGTCGGATCATCGGTGCGGCTGGAGCTCGACGAAGAGCCGACCGACAAGTATGGACGGACACTGGCCGGCGTTTACGATGCAAAAGGAACTTTGATCAATGCCGAAGTCGCGCGCCAAGGCTTGGGCGTTCCCGTCCTCATTGAGCCGAACCGCAAGTTCTATCCAGCTGTTGTGGATGCCTTTGAACAGGCCCGTAGCCGCGCCATCGGACTAAACTCCACAGATCTCGCCTGCCTGCCCGCTCAGCAGGTTGAGAGAGCAGTGGCAGCGGTGGAAACGATCACTGCCCTCCCCGTCTCGGAATCGACGTCAGCACTCGATAAATCCAATGCAGGCCTGGTGACTGCTCTTGCGACAATTGCTGCGCTCAAGACAGCTTCAGCGGCTAAAGACAAGGTCCATTGGGCCGCGTACGAGGCATCCAGGCTGAATGCGCTCGTTTCACGACTGGACTCCGCAGCTTCAGCGGCGAATGCACGTCAGGCAGCAATCAGGAGCAAGAAGAAAAGCATCGCTGAAGCCGCAGCAGCAGCGAAGGCCGCCAGGGTGAAAGCTGAAGCCGCAGCTAAGGCGGCAGCGGCGAAGGCCGCGGCTGAAGCTGCAGCCAAGGCCAAGGCAGATGCCCAGGCGGCCGCCGCCGCCGAGGCCGAGCGCATCAGGAACCTGCCTCCTGTCTACGTTCCGCCGGCTCCACCTGTCTACACTCCGCCGGCATACGCACCGCCGGCTGCTCCGGCACCACCCGTCAGCGACCCGTACGCGGGCTATACCGGCCCGCGATGCTATGCGCCGGGCGGCAAGACGTGGAGGCCGTGCGGATGATAATTAGGTTTACCAGCCCACCGATAGTCGCTAAGGAGAACCAATGACCGCTTCGCCTGCCAATGCCGCCGTCAATACCGCCGACCTCTACGACGAACGCGGTGAGGAACTTAACTCCATCTCCCTGCAGTTCCAGTCCCTGGGCGGCCACACCCATTTCAGCGGCCCTGTCCGGACCGTGCGCTGCTTCGAGGACAACGCCCTCGTCAAGGGCATCCTCGGAACCCCGGGCAACGGGGCGGTGCTGGTGGTGGACGGCGCCGGCTCCCTGCGGACTGCGCTGATGGGGGACCTGATCGCGGCGAGCGCCGTGGAAAACGGCTGGGCCGGCGTCGTCATCAACGGCGCCATCCGCGACCGTGAGGCGATTGCGGAACTGCCCCTCGGCGTCAAGGCCCTGGGCAGCAACCCGCGCAAGAGTGCCAAGGCCGGCGCGGGCGAAACCGACGTGGACGTGCTGATCGACGGCGTGACCATCCGCACCGGCGCCACCATCTGGTGCGACCCGGACGGCATCCTGGTCGAGCGCTGAGGCACGTAAAAATTTCCGTTGCTCCGGGGAACAAAGCAGCAAGTAACATAGTTACTGAAAGCAACTATCAAATGCGATCCCCCTTTCTCTTGACCCTGGAGCAGCCATGTCCAAAACCACCGCAGGACCCGCACCCGGAGAGGCCCTGACGCAGCGGCAGACCATCACCGTCATGGTGGGGCTGATGCTCGGCATGTTCCTGTCCTCGCTGGACCAGACCATCGTGTCCACGTCGATCTACACCATTGCCAATGATTTGGACGGGCTGTCCCTGCAGGCGTGGGCCACCACCGCGTACCTCATCACCTCTACGGTCACCACGCCGCTGTACGGCAAGCTCAGCGACATCTTCGGCCGCCGCCCGCTCTACCTCGCGGCGATCGTCATCTTCCTGGCCGGCTCGCTGTACGCCGGCTCGGTGCACTCAATGACCGGGCTGGCCATCGCCCGCGGCATCCAGGGCATGGGTGCCGGCGGCCTGCTGGCCCTGGCGCTGACCATCATCGGCGACATCGTCCCGCTCAAGGACAGGGCCAAGTTCCAGGGTTACTTCATGTCCGTGTTCGGCATCTCCTCGGTCCTCGGCCCGGTGGTGGGCGGCGCTTTCGCCGGTTCCCAGAACATCCTGGGCTTCGATGGCTGGCGCTGGGTCTTCTTCATCAACCTGCCCATCGGCCTGGCCGCGCTGGTGGTGGTGTTCCTCTACCTGCACCTGCCCGCCAAGCACGTCAAGCAGCGGATCGACTACTGGGGGGCCGCGGCCATCACCCTGGCCATCGTGCCGCTGCTGCTGGTCGCCGAACAGGGCCGCAGCTGGGGCTGGACGTCTGCCAACTCCTTCATCTGCTACGGCCTGGGCATCATCGGCATTGTTGCGTTCCTGCTGGCCGAGCGCCGCGCCGGCGACTACGCGCTGATCCCGCTGCGCCTCTTCCGGAACGTCACCTTCGGACTGTCCTCGCTGCTGAACTTCATCATCGGCATCGGCATGTTCGGCGCCATCGCGATGCTGCCCATGTACCTGCAGCTGGTCAAGGGCCTGACACCCACCGAAGCCGGCCTGATGATGATCACCTTCACCATCGGCATCCTCACCGGTTCCATCACCGCCGGACGCACCATCTCGGCGTCGGGCACCTACCGCATCTTCCCCATCCTCGGCACCGCCATCCTGACCGCCGCTGCCATCGTCATGGGAGTGTCCCTCGGTGCTGACACCGATCTCTGGGTCCCCGGCCTGATCGCTGTGTTCTTCGGCCTGGGCCTGGGCTTCTGCATGCAGCCGCTCACCCTCGCCATGCAGGTCTCGGTCCCGGCGAAGGACATGGGTGTGGGCACCTCCACCGCCGCGTTCTTCCGGTCCATGGGCGGCGCCGTAGGAACGGCCGTCTTCATCTCCATGCTGTTCAGCCTGGCCGCCGACAAGATCGCCGACGGCATGAAGGACGCCATGCAAAGCGCCGACTACCTCAAGGTCCTCCAGGACCCCGCCGTCGCCGCTGACCCTGCCAACGCCAAGCTCTACGACTTCTTCAAGAACGGCGCGAGCAACGACTCCCTCAACGACACCAGCTGGCTGCACTCCGCGAACCCGGTGCTCACCCGGCCCATCACGGAGGGTTTTGCCCAGTCGATCGACGCCGTCATGCTCACCGCCGCCATCCTCACCGGCGTCGCCTTCCTCATCAGCTTCGCGCTGCCGAAGAAGAAGCTGACCGACCCCAAGTCCGTCATGAAGGAGCCCGCGGCCGCCCACTAGGGACGGTTTCCGCGGCTAAGTTACGGCGGGCACCCTTCGGGGTGCCCCCGTTTCGTTTTCCCGCGGAAATCCGCCGCAAGCGGCACCAAACGGACGACGACGGCGGGACGGCCCGCCGTCGTCGTCCTCCGTCCCGAAGTGGATCGGCGTGCGGTGACGTGGCACACTGTTAGGCGCGTGTGCGCCGGCCGACAGGGCCGGTTTCCGCAGCCGACGACGTTTGCACCGCATCCACCCACCCCCAAACCAAGGGAGAACCATGTCCAGCGACAAGCAAACAAACGCCAAGATTCCCAAGCGGGTGATCTGGCTGGCGCTTGCCGGCGCTGTGGGCGGATTCCTGTTCGGCTTCGACTCCTCCGTGGTCAACGGAGCGGTCGATGCCATGAAGGACGAATTCGCGCTGAGCGAGGCCGTCACCGGTTTCGCCGTGGCCGTGGCGCTGCTGGGCTGTGCGGCCGGTGCCTACCTGGCCGGCAAGGTGGCGGACCGCTACGGCCGCATCCCCGCCATGAAGCTGGGCGCATTCCTGTTCCTCATCAGCGCCATCGGCACCGGCTTCTGCTTCAGCGTTTGGGACCTCATTTTCTGGCGCCTGGTGGGTGGGCTTGGCATCGGCCTCGCCTCGGTGATTGCGCCCGCGTACATATCCGAGATCTCGCCGCGGCACGTCCGCGGCCGGCTTGCATCCCTGCAGCAGCTGGCCATCACCACGGGCATCTTCGCCGCGCTGCTGTCCGACGCCCTGTTTGCCACGTCTGCGGGCGGAGCGCACCAGGCGTTCTGGCTGGGCATCGAGGCCTGGCGCTGGATGTTCCTGGCCGCCGCCGTTCCTGCCGTGCTCTACGGCGTCATTTCCTACACGCTGCCCGAATCCCCGCGCTTCCTGGTGGTGCAGGGCAAGGAGGACCTGGCCCGGAAGGTCTTCGACTCCATCGCCCCCGGTGAGGACACCGACCGCCACCTGCGCGAAATCCGCGAGGCGATCGAGGAAGACCAGCTCGCCGGCAGGAAGGGCTCCCTCCGCGGCAAGGTGTTCGGCCTGCAGGCAGTGGTGTGGATCGGCATCACCCTGTCCGTGCTGCAGCAGTTCGTAGGCATCAACGTGATCTTCTACTACTCCACCACGCTGTGGAAGGCCGTGGGCTTCCAGGAAAAGGACTCGCTGGCCATCTCGGTGGCCACCTCCGTCACCAACATCCTTGTCACCCTCGTGGCCATCGCGCTCGTGGACCGGATCGGCCGGCGTCCCATCCTGCTGGCCGGCTCTGTTGGCATGGCCGTGTCCCTCGGCGCCATGGCCCTGGCTTTCGCCTCCGCCACGGGCACCGGCTCCGACATCACGCTGCCTGGTGCTTGGGGACCCGTTGCCCTGGTTGCGGCCAACGTCTTCGTGATCAGCTTCGGCGCCTCCTGGGGTCCGCTGGTGTGGGTGCTGCTGGGCGAGATCTTCCCGGCCCGGATCCGTGCCCGCGCCCTGGGCCTGGCCGCCGCCGCCCAGTGGATCGCCAACTTCGCCATCACGCTGAGCTTCCCCGTGATGGCCGCAGGCTCGCTGCCGCTGACGTACGCCATGTACGCACTCTTCGCGGCAGCATCGTTCTTCTTCGTCATGTACAAGGTGCCGGAGACGAACGGCATGTCGCTGGAACAGGCTGAGACCCTGTTTGTTCCGAAGGGGTCCGTCAAGGTCTGACCGGCTCTTGGCTCCTCCGGCATGAAACGGAAGACGCCCACGCTCCCTGCGGACTGTGTCCCGGGAACGTGGGCGTCTTTTGTGTGCGTCTTTAGGCCATGTGGGGTTCCTAGGCCACGTGCGGTTCGTGGGCCGCGAGGTAGCGGCGGCCACCGGCCACCACGGCCATGGCGAGGATCATGGCCACCGCGCCGGCAAAGAAGGGCACCTGCGGGCCGAAGTGCTCGCCCAGCTGGGCGGCGGCAAACGGGGCCAGCGCACCGCCCATCCAGCGGACAAAGTTGTATCCGGCCGAGGCAACCGGGCGCGGCGAATCCGAGACCCCCATGGCCAGCTCAGTGTAAATGGTGTTGTTGATGCCCAGCAGCGCGCCCGAGACCACAACGAGCACCACCACGGCAGGCACCGAGTGGCCGGCGGCCAGGCCAAGGCCGGCGAGGTCCAGCATGAGCAGGGCCAGGGTGCCGAGGAGTACCTTCGTGGCACCGAAGCGGTTCTGCAGCGCGGGGGCCACGAAGACCGAAAAGACGGCGACGGCGACGCCCCAGCCAAAGAACACCCCGCCGATGCCGTAGGCATCCATGCCCAGGATAAAGGGGGTGAAGGCGAGCACGGTGAAGAAGCCGTAGTTATAGAACAGGCCGCTGGCCGCCGTCGTCCTTAGTCCTTTGTTGCCCAGGGCCCGCAGCGGGTCAGCGAGGCTCACCTTGCGGGCCGGCAGCGGGGTTTTGGGAAGCAGCGCGGTGAGCGCGATGAAGGCCGCCGCCATCAGCGCCGCCGTGCCGAAGAACGGAGCCCGCCACTGCCAGCCCCCGAGGAGTGCGCCGAGGAGCGGCCCCAGCGAGATGCCCAGGCCAAGTGCGGCCTCGTAGAGAATGATCGCCGTGCCCGCACCGCCGCTGGCCACTCCGACGATAACGGCGAGCGCCGTGGCCACGAAGAGGGCGTTGCCGAATCCCCACCCGGCACGGAAGGCCACCAGCTCCCCGACGCTGCCGGACAGGCCGGACAGCGAGGAAAACACCACGATGACTGCCAGCCCGGCCAGCAGGGTGCGCTTGCCGCCGATGCGCGACGAGATGAACCCGGTGACGAGCATGGCCACCGCGGTGATCAGGAAATAGCTGGTGAAGAGCAGCGAAACCTGGCTGGGGCTGGCGTCCAGGTTCTTGGCGATGGCCGGCAGGATGGGATCCACCAGGCCGATGCCCATGAACGCGAACACGGCCGCGAGCGCCGTGGCCCAGACCGCCTTGGGCTGTTTAAGGAACGAGGCTTTCTCTGCCTCAAGGGTGGATTGTGGTGCCGGCAGGGTATCTGCGAGCTGGCCGTCCATGGAGGGAACTCCTAAGTGTGTCGGTTGTGAGGCGCTGGTCAGACTTATCCCGCAGGTCAGTCCTGAGGTGCCTGTCAGTTTTGAATTGCGCTGTTGATCTTTTCGATCACCGGGAGGGCGTCCGCCAGGGCGCGTCTTTCGGCGTCGGTGAGGGTTTCGAGAATGCCGGCCATCACGGCGTTGCGGCGGCGGTTGGCAAGTTCGACGGCGCCGCGGCCTTCCGCGGTCAGCACGACGCGGACGGCGCGCGAGTCGTCCGGGTCCGGTTCGCGGCGGGCCAGTCCGGCCTTTTCCAGCTTGATGATCTGTTCGGTGGCACTCGGCACCCGGACGCCCAGGTTCCTGGCTATCTCCCCCACGCGGACGCCGCCGTCGAGCAGCATTTTGAGCGTACTCAGCTGGGCGGCGCTCAGTTCACCGTCGGCATCGAGGCGGCGCACCAAATACACTCCGTGCCGCAGCGCCTCGCGGAAGTCCTGCGCCAGCTTCTCCAACTCCGGGTCGTTCGGGGATTTCATACTTAGGTATCCTAATAGTTAGGAAGCCTAAATTCAAGGCCGCGAGCCAGCACAAGTGCCCGGGCGGCGGCAGTTCAGGACTGCTGGCGGTTGGCTATCGCCTCGGCATGCTCGGCCACCCAGGCAACCAGTGGCAGCAGGAGGGCCGCCAGCTCGTGGCCGCGGGCGGTAAGGCTGTAGTCCACGCGCGGAGGAATGACCGGCTGGGCGTCGCGCCGGACGAACCCGTCAGCTTCGAGGGTCTTCAGTGTTTGGGCCAGCATCTTTTCGCTGATTCCTTCGGCCCGGCGCCGCAGTTCGCTCCAGCGCTGCGGCCCCTCGGACAGCGCCACGAGCAGCAATACACCCCACTTGCTGGTGACGTGGTCCAGGACAGTCCGGCTGGGGCATCCGGCGGGGAAGATGCCGTCAGCGAAGGGGAAAGCGGGCACTGCCGCAGGGGTACTTACCTCCATGCCAGTACCTTACCTCGAAGTGCGTACTCTCTTTCGGGAAGTAAAGGGGAACGGGCGGAGTTGGGACCAGTGACAGTCACTCCAGAAAGGACCATCATGACCATCGTCATCACCGGAGCCACAGGCCAGCTCGGCCGCCTCGTCGTCGAAGCCCTGCTGGACAGCGGGATTCCCGCAGAACAGATTGTGGCCGCGGGCAGGAACACCGGCAGGATCGCTGATCTCAGCGAGCGGGGAGTCCAGGTCCGCGGCGTTGACTACAGCCAGCCGGACTCGCTGCGGCAGGCCTTCGCAGGGGCGGACAAGGTCCTGCTGGTGTCGGGCAGCGAAGTGGGACAGCGCGTGGACCAGCACCGGAATGTGATCGAAGCGGCCAAGGAGGTTGGCGTCGGGCTGATCGCCTACACGAGCATTGCCAACGCGGACACCACCGCCATGCAGCTGGCCGCCGAGCACATCGCTACAGAAGAGATTCTCCGCGGTTCCGGGGTCCCTTTCACCCTGCTCCGCAACGGCTGGTACCTGGAGAACTACACAGGCCAGCTCCCCGTCCAGGTCCAGCACGGCGCCGTCCTCGGCAGCGCGGGTGATGGCCGCGTCAGTGCGGCGGCCCGGAGCGACTATGCCGCCGCAGCGGCAGCGGTACTCCTCCGCGACGATCAGGCAGGCAAGGTATACGAACTTGGCGGGGACGACGCCTTCACCCTCAGCGAGCTGGCCGGGGAAGTCAGCGCGGCGTCCGGCCAGTCCGTGACGTACAAGAACCTGCCCGCGGAGGAGTATGCCCAGGTTCTCGTGGGGGCAGGACTGCCCGAGCCCTACGCCGCCATCCTGGCGGACAGCGACCTCGGCATCGCCCGCGGCGATCTCCTGGTCACCAGCGGGGACCTCAGTGCCCTGCTCGGCCGCCCGACCACGCCGCTGCGCGAAGCCGTCCGGGCCGCCGCCGAAAGCCTCCCGGCGACCTGACCCATCCGACGATTCGTCACCTGTTGCAGGTTTTGACCCAACGCTTCCTCACGTCCTGCAGGTTTTGAGCCAACGCTTCCTCACTTCCTGCAGGTGTTGCGCCAACGCTTCCTCACTCGGCAACAGCAAACGCCGGCAAGACCTGAGGACGCGTCCGGGAAAAGGCGGCAGGACCTGAGGGCGCGTCAGGAAACAGGCGACAGGATGTGAGGACGCGTCGAGAAAAAGGCGACGGGATGTGAGGACGCGTCCGGAAACAGGCGACGGGATGTGAGGAGGCGTCCGGGTGGGCGCACGTATAAAACGCACGACGCCGGAACTCGCGGTGAGTTCCGGCGTCGTGCGTCCAGTATTGTCCGGCTGCGTTTTCTCCCGTTACGGTGTGCAGCGGGAGACAGCCTGCGGCCCGGTGTCTAGGCGGGGGCGGTGACACCCTCCGCCTTGCGCTCCTCGACGAGGCCGCAGACCGCGGCGAAGAGCGGGTGGTCCTGCGCCAGGCCGGTGATGCGCTCCGTGGCTGCGGCCGGTTCGGACGAGGCCAGGATCTGGCCCAGTTCGACTGCCTCGGCGTCGGCGGGGTCGTTGAACCGCAGGGCGGCTGCAATCGCCCCCAGCAGCGCCTCGGGGACAATGCCGCGCTCGGCCAGTTCCGCCGCGGGGCCGATGAACCGCTCATGCCGGCTGAGCTTCCGCAGCGGCGCACGGCCCACGCGGTTCACCGTGTCCGGCAGGTGCGGGTTGGTGAAGCGGGCCAGGATCTTCTGGACGTAAGCCTCCTGCTCGTCGTGGCTGAAGCCGTGCTTGGACACCAGCAGCTGCTTCGTCTCGTTGAGCACGGAGCGCACGTCAGCAGCAACGTCCTCGTCCGCCATGGCGTCGGAGATCTTCTCCAGCCCGGCTTCGAAGCCGAAGTAAGCGGCAGCCGCGTGCCCCGTGTTAACGGTGAACAGCTTGCGCTCGATGTAGGGTCCGAGTTCGTCCACAAAGGTGGCGCCCGGAATTACCGGAGCAGCACCGGCGAACGGCGTGCGGTCGATGACCCACTCGTAGAACGTCTCCACCGTCACGTCCAGGCCCTGCCCGGGCTCCTGGTTGGGCACGATGCGGTCCACGGCCGTGTTGGCGAACACGGCCGAGTCCCCCAGCGATCCGGCCGCCTCATCCCAGGACGAGACGATCGACTCGCGCAGGATGTCCGTGGCGTTGATGGCGTTCTCGCAGGCCATCACCTGCAGCGGCGGCAGCCCCCCGGCGCGGGCGGCAATCCCCTTGGCGATGGCGGGCGCCACGAACTTCAGGATGTGCGGGCCCACAGCGGTGGTGACGATGTCCGCCGTCGAGATTTCCTCGATGAGCTGCGCCTCCTGGGTGCCGGAGTTCACCGCCCGGAAGTTGTCCACCGTGCGCACGGCGGGGTTTTCCCCCACCTCGTGCACGCTGTAGCTGTCCGCTTCGGCGAGCTGGGAAATCAGGGCATCCGCGACATCCGCGAACACCACCTCATACCCGGCCTCGTGCAGCAGCAGCCCGACAAACCCCCGGCCGATGTTGCCGGCTCCAAAATGTACAGCCTTCACTATGCGTTGACCTTTCCGAACAGCTCCAGGACTTCGTCCACGGAGGTCGCCGCCTCGAGCTGCGCCACCTGTGCCTTGTTCGTGAAGACCTTCGCGATCGAGGACAGGATGTGCAGGTGCTCATTGTTGACACCTGCCACGCCCACCACGAACTTGACCTGCTTGCCGTTCCAGTCGATGCCATCGGGGTAGCGGACCACCGAGACGGCCGACTTCCGGATGTGGTCCTTGGCGGCGTTGGTGCCGTGCGGGATGGCCAGGAAGCTGCCCATGTAGGTGCTGACGGACTCCTCACGCTCGTGCATGGCGCGGATGTAGTCCTCATCCACGGCCCCGCGCTCCAGCAGCAGCCTGCCCGCCTCGTCAATTGCGGCGTCCCGGGTTGAGGCCGAGCCGGTCAGGACCACGCTCTCCGGCACCAGGATGTCCGACGGCGCTGCGGCAGTTGCGGGGGCAGCGGCGGCAGTTTCGGGGGTGGTGCCCGCCCCGGTGGTGCCGGCTGCGGCCGGGGGCACGCCCGGGGCTGCGGCCGTGGCCGCGCCTGCGGCGGGAGCCGCTGTTCCCTCGGCATTGCTGCGCTCCACCAGCTCCACGATCTCGTCGTAGCGCGGGCTGTTCATGAAGTTGTCCACGGAGACGTGGACGGCACTGGACGTGGCCGGCTTGGCACGCTCGGTCAGGTCCTGGTGCGTGACCACGACGTCATAGGTGTCGCTGAGGTTGGCGATGGACGCGTTGGTGACGTTGACGTCCGGGAACCCGGCGGCCTTGATCTTGTTGCGCAGCACGGAGGCGCCCATGGCACTGGAGCCCATGCCGGCGTCGCACGCGAACACGATGTTCTTGATGGGGCCGGTCAGGACTCCGACGCTGCCGGCGCCGGCCCCGGTGAGGGTGGAGGCGACGGAGCTCTTCTTGCCCTTCATTTCCTCCATGCGGCTGGTGGCGGCGCTGAGGTCGTCCTCATCGCTGTGCTTGGTGGTCCGCAGGATCACAGAGGCAACGAGGAAGGAAACGGCGGTGGCCAGCAGCACCGAGAGAGCCACTCCGAGGTAGCTGTCACGGGCAGTCTGTGCGAAGACCGCGAAGATGGACCCCGGCGCGGCCGGGGCAACCAGCCCGGCGCCCGTGACGGCAAGGGTGGCGATGCCGGTCATGCCGCCGGCGATTGCCGCCAGAATCAGCAGCGGGCGCATCAGGACGTACGGGAAGTAGATCTCATGGATGCCGCCGAGGAACTGGATGATGGCGGCACCGGGAGCGGAAGCCTTCGCTGCACCGCGGCCGAAGAACATGTAGGCCAGGAGGATACCGAAGCCCGGGCCCGGGTTGGCCTCCAGCAGGAACAGGATGGACTTGCCCTGCTCCAGCGACTGCTGGATCCCCAGCGGAGTGAGTACGCCGTGGTTGATGGCGTTGTTCAGGAAGAGGACCTTGGCGGGTTCGATGAAGATGGAGGTCAGAGGCAGCAGTCCGTTGTTCACCAGGAACTGGACGAAGTTGCCGGCAGCCGTGCTGAAGGCACTGACCAGCGGCGAGATGCCATAGAACCCCAGCAGGGCCAGCAGGCCACCCCAGATACCGGCGGAGAAGTTGTTCACCAGCATCTCGAAGCCCGGACGGATCTTGCCGTGCCAGATCGCGTCCAGATGCTTCATGGTCCAGCCGCCCAGCGGGCCCATGATCATGGCTCCGATGAACATCGGGATACCGGCGCCCACGATCACGCCCATGGTGCCGATGGCGCCAACCACGCCGCCCCGGACGTCGTACACCATCTTGCCGCCGGTATAGCCGATGAGGAGCGGCAGCAGGTAGGTGATCATGGGGCCCACCAGGCCCACGTTGGGCGTGCCGGCAGCGTTGGTACCGAACCCGCCCAGGGCCGGGACCGGAATCCAGCCCTTCTCAATAAAGAGGGCCGTGATCAGGCCCCAGGCGATGAAGGCGCCGATGTTGGGCATGATCATGCCGGAGAGGAACGTCCCGAACCTCTGGACGTGCACCCGCGCGCTGGTTTTGGGTTTTGCAACTGTCTCTGTTGCCATGTGAATTCCTAACGTGGTCCCTGCGGCACCGCAGGATGGTCCGATAGTTTCGACTAGCTGGTGGAACTGGTGGAGATCCGGTGGAGCCATTCGAGAAAAAGCTTGAGTTCCGAGCTGGTGAGCTGGTCGGAGTGGGATGCCTGCAGCGCCGCGTTCAGCGCAATGGCAGCCACCACCACCGATGACTTTCCGGAGTCCTCCGGTCCCGTATCCCGCCCCTGGTCCCTGGACACCGCAAAGATCATGGCGTCCCGGGTCATCGTGGACAGCTCCAGGTTCCGCTCCGCGGCCGGTTCTGCGATCAGCATGAGCGTCACGCCCACGTTGGCCGCCAGGATGCTCCTGGCTGCTTCCCGTGGCTGGACGTTCAGCTGTCCGGCCGCAGCGGCCTTATTCAGCATTTCCTCCAGGAGACCCTCCGCGTCGGCAACGATGGCCGGGCGGCTCTCGGGGCGGATGTTACCGAACATGACCAGATAAAGTTCGGGCTGCTTGAGCCCGAACTGCACGTGGTTGTCCCACATCCGCCGGATGTCCACCAGCGGCTGCCCGGACGGGGCGAAGTCCCTCTCGCCCGCCACGTACTCTTCGAAGCCCGCGGCGACAACTGCGTCAAACAGGCCCTCCTTGTCACCGAAGTGGTGATAGAGGGTGGGCGCCGTAACGCCCGCCAGCTGCGTGATCTGGCGGGTGGAAACAGCGGCCCCCGCGGAGTTGGCCAGCAGTTCGGCTGCCGCACGCAACAGCCTCATTTTGGGCGGAAGCTGGCCATCGAAACTCATAACCGCTACCCTAGCACCTATAGCAACGCTATATGAACTGAATCACATACAATTTTTTCAGGCACCGCAAAGCAGCATCGGACGCAGCCGTTCCGGGCTTCCGGGCTCCCGCCCGGGCAGATACCGGCGGGCCTGGCTACCGGCAGAGAATGAGGACCTTCAGTGCAGAACTTCCCAGGAGTAGGCGTCAGCCCCGGCCGCATCATCGGAACGATCCGCCAGATGCCCAAGCCCATCAGTGAACCTCCTGCCGGCGAGCAGCTTGCGCCTGGAACCACGCCGGAAGAGGCAACCGCAGCACTGAAGGCTGCAGCGGGCGCGGTCCACGATGAGCTGAGGGCCCGCGCTGACCACGCCACCGGCGATGGCAAGGCCGTCTTGGAAGCCACGGCACTGATGGCCAAGGACACCATGCTGATCAAGGGCGCCGCCAAGCTGATCGCACGCGGCACCTCGCCGCAGCGGGCCATCTGGGAATCGGGTTCTTCGGTCTCGGAAATGCTGCACAACCTCGGCGGCTACATGGCGGAGCGGGCCACCGACGTCCTGGATGTCCGCGCCCGCATCGTGGCCGAACTCCGCGGCGTGCCCGCCCCGGGCATCCCCTCGTCGAACGAACCCTTCATCCTGGTGGCCGAGGACCTCGCCCCGGCCGATACCGCCACCCTTGATCCCAACAAGGTCCTCGCCCTGGTGACCGCCGGCGGCGGCCCGCAGTCGCACACTGCCATCATCGCCCGGTCGCTCGGCCTGCCCGCCGTCGTCGCCGCCGTCGGCGTGGACGAGCTCCCGGACGGCACCGAGGTCTACGTCGACGGCGCCGCCGGTTCCATCACAGCCAGCCCGGACGAATCCCTGCGTGCGGCCGCCGAGGCCTGGGCCGCCACGGCGTCCCTGCTGTCCGAGTTCAGCGGTACGGGCTCGACGGCGGACGGCCACCTCGTGCCCCTGCTCGCCAATGTGGGCGGTGCCAAGGACGCAGAGGCCGCAGCCAGGCTCGGCGCCCAGGGCGTGGGCCTGTTCCGCACCGAGTTCTGCTTCCTGGAACGGGACACCGAGCCCACGGTCGAGGAACAGGCTGCCGCCTACAAGGGCGTGTTCGACGCCTTCCCGGGCAAGAAGGTGGTGCTCCGCACCCTGGATGCCGGCGCGGACAAGCCGCTCCCGTTCCTCACCGACTCCACTGAACCCAACCCGGCACTGGGCGTGCGCGGCTACCGCACCGACTTCACCACGCCCGGCGTCCTGGACCGGCAGCTGGAGGCGATCGCGAAGGCCGAGGCGGAGTCGGAGGCTGACGTCTGGGTCATGGCCCCGATGATTTCGACGGCGGAGGAAGCCGCCCGCTTCGCCACCATGTGCGCCGAGGCCGGCATCAAGACGCCGGGCGTGATGGTGGAGGTTCCGTCCGCCGCCCTCACGGCCGACACCATCCTGCGCGAAGTGGAGTTCGCCAGCCTGGGGACCAACGACCTCACCCAGTACGCCATGGCCGCCGACCGGCAGCTGGGCCCCCTCGCCGGTCTGAACACGCCATGGCAGCCCGCTGTACTGCGCCTCGTTGGCCTGACCGTCGAAGGCTCCAGGGCAGAGGGGCACAACAAGCCGGTGGGCGTCTGCGGCGAGGCCGCGGCGGACCCCGCCCTCGCCGTCGTCCTGACCGGCCTGGGCGTCACCACGCTGTCCATGACCGCCCGGTCGCTGGCCGCAGTGGCCGCCGTGCTGAAGACCGTCACGCTGGCAGAGGCCCAGGAGCTGGCCAAGCTGGCCCTGTCCGCGCCAAGCGCCGTCGAGGCCAGGGCATGGGTCCGGGAGAAGCTCCCCGTTCTGGAGGAACTCGGGCTGTAGTTTCCCGCCGCCCTGGCGGCAGGCAAAGCAACTGATGCAGGCAGGCGCCCCGGAAGACCGGGGGCCTGCCTGCATTCTCGATCTTTCAGGCGGCCGGGCTTCAGGCTGGCCGCTCAGGTAACGGCGCCGCCGGCTGCCGCAGACCCCTCGGCCGCGGCGCCTGCCCAGCTCCTGATGATCCGGGCTACATCCTCGGTAGCGGTCTCCTGGACAACGTGCCCGCGCCCGCGCACCTCGGCGAACGCACCGTCCGGTGCCTGTGCGGCGAGGTACTCACACCACGGCCGGCGGGCGATCGGGTCCCGTCCGCCGCGGAGCACCAGCACCGGCTGCGCTACGCCCCGGGCCCGGGCATCCAGCGGATATTCCATCATGACGGGCAGTTCGGTCAGGTACCACCGGAACCCCGCCCGGAAGTAGTCGGTGAAGACCACTGCGTTCGTGGACGGCGGTTCGCTGAAGAGGGCATCCCGGGTAAGCGCCAGCGCATGCCAGGCCGCACTCCTGCGCGCCGGATCCACCACCGGACCCATGAGGACTGTCCGGGACACCAGTGCGGGGGCCTGAAGCGCCAGTTCCACCGCAAACTGCACTCCCATGGAGTGTCCCACCACAATGCAGGACCCGACACCCTGCTGCGCCAGGACCGCGGCGACGAAGGCCGCGTATTCACCAACCGACACCTGCCGCCCGGGACGGGGCGTGCCCCCGAAGCCCGGCAGGTCAAAGGAATACACGTCAGCGCTGCGGGCAAGTTCAACGTGCAGCCGGGCAAGGTAGCGGTGCGAGACGCCGATGCCATGGAGCAGCACGTAAACGGGCCGGCCCGCGGCCGAAGGCACGTTCGACGAGTACAAACGGCCGGTCAGTCCGTTCGCCGTCACAGCCACTCCACCGCCAAGCCTCATCCGCCGAGCATATCCAACTCCAACCCGGCGTTCCGCAGCGGCTAGGCTTCTGCCATGGCTCTGATTGCTCCCCGGGTGGCGCCCGCCCTTCCTGCCGACGAGGCGCTGGCGCTGCAGCGCGCGCTCGACGGCGGCACTGACATCACCGTGTTCGTAGACGGCACTGTCCATCGGCTGCCGCCCCAGGCGAGGGACGCCGTCGTCGACCTCCTGGCCAGGCTCAGCCGCGGCGAAGCGGTGACCGTCAGCAGCGTGGAGGAAATGCTCACCACCTCGCAGGCAGCCGAGCTGGCCGGCATCTCCCACACCTATCTGCGGAACATGACGGACCGGGGCGAGATCCCGGTGGAATACCGGGGCACCCACCGCCGCATCCGGCTGGCCGCCATCATGGCCTGGCTGGAAGGGCAGAAGAAGAAGCAGGCCGCAGAGAATTCCGACGGCGGAAACGGAAAGTAGCGCTTGCGCCGCAGCCGGTCCGGCTCTTAAACGTGCAAAGATCGAAGGTAATCGGAAAAGCCGGCAGGAGGAGGCCTGGAAATGGCAAGTGTGGCGATTTCCACCTCCGCGCTTGACCTGCTCCTGCTGCTGCGGGGAAGCGAGCCCGAGGGGCTCGGCAGGGCCGACCAGGTCTCCTACCAGATCGAAACCGCGATTCTGATGGGCATCCTCACCGAAGGTGACAGGCTGCCCACCGAATCCGTCCTGGCAGCGGAACTGGGCATCTCCCCCATCACCCTCCGGCAGTCCCTCGCCGCTCTCCGAACCAAGGGCCTGATCGAAACCAGCCGCGGACGCAGCGGCGGCAGTGTGATCCGCCGCCAGATCGAACTCACCGACACGCAGCTTCAGGCCAAGCTCCGGGAAACCAGCACCGAAACCCTTAGGGACCTCGGCGATCTCGGGGCGGCCATCTCATCGATGTCGGCGCGCCTGGCCGCCAGCCGCGCCGACGCGCAGAACGTCGAGCACCTCGAGGAGCTGGCGAAACGCCACCGGGACGCCGCTGACCCGCGGGCGCGGCGCCGCATGGACAGCCGGTTCCACGTCGCAGTCAGCATTGCCGCCCAATCAAGCAAGCTGACCTCGGTCGCCCTGCAGCTTGAAGCCGAGCTGATGACGCTCTGGTGGGGCCACTCCGGCCAGTCCGGCAACGACGCCGTATCCGTGGAGGACCACGCCGCCATCGTGGCGGCGATCCGGGAACGGGACGCTGATGCGGCGGCCAGCGCCGCGGAACGGCACAGCCGCAACGAGACCGAATACTTGATAGAGCAGCATCTGAGGTTGAAGATGCGCCCCGAAGAAGGTGCATGACGTGGAGACCGTAGAACAAGCCCTTGACCGGACGGCGGTCGCGCTCTCCTCCAGCATCAGCCGCGTCTTCGTTGACCTCGAGAAGATCGCCGGTACCGTGACGGCCGCAGCCGCGGCCGCAACGGGCACGCCCCGGCGCAGCGAATTCCTCTTCCTGAAGCAGGACCTGGCCAACTTCATCAAGCAGCACTCGGATCTGATCATCGGAGCCGGCATAGCCTACGCCCCCGGGAGCCTCCAGGAGACGACGCACTGGCTGGAATGGTGGCGGACCCAGCGAACAGGCGAACCGCGCTTCGTCACCCATGACCTCAATCCGGAATCGCTGAACTACTACGACTACACGACCCGCGAGTGGTTCACCATCCCGACGGCCAGCGGACATCCGGTAGCAGTGGGGCCCTACGTCGACTTCGGCGGCATCAACGTCAGCATCATCACCCTCTGCGTTCCGGCGCCCACTGCGCAGGGAACCCAGATCCTGGGGTGCGACCTGACCCTCGCGAATCTCGAGGGCGTCTTCCTCCGCGCCCTTCAGCTCAGGGAACCGGTGGTGGTCCTGCTCGGACCGAACGGCCGTGTCATCGCGTCCAACAGTGCGCGCATCGCCACAGGAACCCTGTTCCTCGAAGAGGACATGGCACGGGCGGACATCTCGGTTGACGTTTCCCCGGACAACCCCACACGCCTGCCCTGGAAGCTGATCACCCTGCGGGACTAGATCCACGCCTGAGACCGGGGCCCGTAAAAGACCAGGCGCACGCAAAAATGACGGGGTGATAAGGATCAAGCAACGATCCCCCGGAACCGCGGTTTCCCCCTGACGGACGGGGTTACTCTTTATGCGTGGTGAGATTCAGGGGGTTGCACATCGTGGCGGGCATCGCCGCCATGGGTGTGGCGGCCGTACTCGGAATGGTCATGGGCCTGAACAACACCGCCGTTTTCACCTCCAGCTGCGTGGTCTTCGTGGCGGTATCGCTCTGGGTCCAGAGCCGTGTCGCGAAGTCCCGGACGCACCTTCAGGGCCTGCCGCAGCACCTGCCTGACGGCGCCGCGACGGAGCGCCCCACGGAGCGCCCTTCCGAGCAGCTGCCCGGCGGAGAAGGCAACGCCGCCTGACCTATCCGAACCTCAGATCCTGGGCCTCGCCGCCCAGCGCCGGGCTTTCAGGGCGGCATGCAGTTCCAGGCGCACCATTCCCTTGAGCGGGTCCACCCCCAGCAGCTGGCGGATACGCCCCAGCCGGTTGTAGATGCTGCTGCGGTGCAGGTGGAGCTTTTCTGCGACATCCTGGACAGAGCCGTCATTGTCATAGAGCAGTTCCAGCACCGGCAACAGTTCCCCGTTCCGGTCGTGGTCCTCAAGGGCCTGGAAGTTTACGGAACCGGCATCGCTCCAGACCCCCGCCCCGCCGCCTGCCGAGGCCAGGAGCTGGTAGATCCCCGTGGCCCGGCAATCCACAAGCTCACCGAGCCGCGGATCAACCGCGGCTGCCTGGGCGGCAATTTTGGACTGCCGGTAGGCTTCCGCAAGGTCCTTGGTGCGGGTGAACCCCTCGCTGGTCCCGAGAATGATCCGCTCCACTGACCTGCCGGCACGCTTGGCCAGCTCCAGCTGATAATGGACCAGCACCTGCGCCTGGCTGGCGCGCCCGGTGGACTCCCGGAAGAGGACCACCGAGTGGGTCTCGGCACCAGCGCTGAACAGGGCAGCGTCCACGCCGATGGTGGCCTGCAGCGCAGCGGCGCGGTGGATGAGGGTCGAGGCGATCGGATCCGGACCTGCCATCCAGCCGTCGGCGTCGAGCACTGTCACCAGCTGCCAGGGGCCGCGGTCCTGCACCTCTTTCCAGCCCGCCACGGCGGCCACCGCGTTGGCTTCCCCGGCACACGCGGCCAGGAACTCACGCTCCCGGCTGCGGCGGAACTCGGATTCGGCGGTGTTGGAGTCCAGCAGGAGACCGGACAGCAGGTCCAGCTCATCCCGGACGCCGGGCAGTTCGGCGAGGATCGCCGTCGCACTCTGTTCCTCGAGGTCCTGCTGCACCCACAGGTAGCCCACCCGGAATCCGCGCACCAGCAGCGGGACGCAGACGCGCCCGAGCATCCCCAGCTCCTCGTTGGCCGGCACCACCACCGGCCGCACCGCGGTGGCGATACCGTGCGAGAGCTGCCAATTTTTGACGTCCAACGGCACCCGCTTGCTGAGCAGGAAGTTCACGCGGACCCTGTCAGCATGCGACTGGTTGGAGCTGTAGGCCAGCAAAAGACCGTCAAGGTCCTCAAGCGAAAGCCCGCGGCCAAGCTTCACGGCCACCCGCTCCACGAGCTGCTCCACATCCTGCTGCATGGAGCAAGACTACGTCCCGAACTGCATTCCGGGCGAACGGACATCAGGCGACACCTGACGCCCCGCGGGTCGACAATAGTCGACCCCGAGCGTCAGAAAACCCCGGAAATCCGCGGAGCGCCTCCGGGCATGATGCCGGATTCCTGTAGTGCGCCTCACAGCCGGATCTATTCTGGAATCACAACTTCCCGCACACATTCCGGCCTATGCAGCCATCGGATCTGGAGCCCAAAAATGATCATCGGTATCCCCAAAGAGATCAAAAACAATGAATTCCGCGTCGCCATCACCGCCGCAGGCGTTCACGAATTCCGCACCCACGGCCACTCGGTTCTCGTCGAACGCGGGGCGGGCCTGGGCTCCGGCATCACCGATGAGGAATACGCAATCGCGGGCGCCGAAATCATTGCCGACGCGGACGAGGTCTGGTCCCGCGCGGACATGGTGATGAAGGTCAAGGAACCCATCAAGGCCGAGTACCACCGCTTCCGCAAGGGCCTGATCCTCTTCACCTACCTGCACCTGGCGGCCGAGCCCGAGCTGACCCGGGAGCTCATCAACTCCGGCGTCACGGCCATCGCCTACGAAACCGTCCAGGAAGGCCGCACGCTGCCCCTGCTCGCCCCGATGTCCGAAGTGGCCGGCCGGCTGTCCGTCCAGGTCGGCGCGACCTCCCTCATGGCGCCCGCCGGCGGCAAGGGCGTGCTGCTCGGCGGCGTTCCCGGCGTCCGCCCCGCCAAGGTTGTGGTCCTCGGCGCCGGCGTCGCCGGCACCAACGCCGCCGCCATGGCCCTGGGCCTCGGTGCCGACGTCACCATCCTGGACATCAACATCAACCGGCTGCGTGAACTCGACGCCCAGTACCAGGGCCGCCTGAAGACCGTGGCCTCCAACAAGTACGAGATCGAGAAGTCAGTCGTCGACGCAGATCTCGTGATCGGGTCCGTCCTGATCCCCGGCGCCAAGGCCCCCAAGCTGGTGACCAACGAACTCGTGGCCCGGATGAAGCCCGGCTCGGTGCTCGTTGACATCGCCGTGGACCAGGGCGGCTGCTTCGAGGACACCCACCCCACCACGCACCAGGAACCCACGTACAAGGTCCACAACACGATCTTCTACTGCGTGGCCAACATGCCCGGCGCCGTCCCGAACACCTCCACCTACGCGCTGACCAACGTCACCCTCCGCTACGGAGTGGCCCTGGCCAACCTCGGCGTCAAGGCAGCCTTCGAGAAGGACCCGGCCCTCGCGGCCGGCCTCAACATCGCGGCAGGCCACGTGGCGCACCACTCCGTCTCCGAGGCGCACGACCTGCCCCTCGTAGCGGACTGGCACGAACTGGTCTCCGCGTAAGGCCCACCACCCGTCGGCTGCTCCGTAACCGCCCTTTTGGACCCCCAGAACGGCAGTTTGGGCCCACGCCGGCAGGGTTCCCTCGCCGAGCTTGCGAGGCGAGGGGGCCGGTGGGGAGCAGTCGATCGGCGTTTAAAGCGACCGCGCCTGCTCGATCAGCTTCAGCACCTCGACGGGGCCGGACGGGTCTACCGGCACCGGCAAGGATGAGGCGGTGCCGCCGTCGGAGATCTTGGCCGCGAGTATCCGGTAGAACTCCGGGTAACTGCCCCGTTCGGTCGGCAGCCGGTCAAGGTGCCCGTCGCGGCCCAGCTGGCCGGCCCACTCGGCGGCCTCCACACCGTATTCCTCGTCCAGCGGACTGCCGCCGGCCACGATGTACGGCTCCTGCGGGTCAACGCCATGCTTGGTGTAGCCGCCGTTGGAACCAAGCACGCGGTAGCGCGGTCCCTGCTGGGCGCAGAGCATGTTCATCCAGTGGTGGCTGAGCACGCCGCTGTCATGCCGCAGGACCACGAAGCAGTCGTCGTCTGTCCTTTCGCCCGGGCGCCGGGCCTGGAGTTCGGCGTGGACCACGGTGCCCGGGCCGAAGAGCTGCAGGGCCTGGTCCAGGAGGTGGGTGCCGAGGTCGAAGAGGACGCCGCCGCCGTCGGCCACCGTGGCCTCCGCCTTCCAGGCCTTGGACACCTCGGGCGACCACCGCTCGAAGCGTGATTCGAACCGCGTGACCTCACCCAGCACTCCGCCGTCGAGCAAGGCTTTGACGGTGAGGTAGTCCCCGTCCCAGCGGCGGTTCTGGAACACGGTCAGCACGCGCCCCAAACGCTCCGCGAGCTCGATCAGCTCCTGCCCCTGGCCACTGGTGACGGCGAACGGCTTGTCGACGACGACGTCGAGGCCGGCCTCAAGCGCGGCTTTGGCCAGCGGGTAATGGGTGGCCGGCGGCGTCCCCAGCACCACGAGGTCGAGGTCGGCGGCCAGCGCAAGGACGGCATCGCCGTCGGGCACCGTTTTCACGCCCGGGTACTGCGCGGCGGCGGCCGCCTGCCGGCCGGGATCCGAGGTGGCGATGACGTCCAGCGAATAGCTGGGGTCCGTCGCGATCAGCGGCGCGTGGAAAACCCGGCCTGACAGGCCGAATCCCGCCACGGCAGTGCGGATGGGGGTCGATGGAGTGGCGGAATCGGTGCTCATGGTGCCACGCTACCCCCTGGGCCGGTCCCGCTTCAGCCGGATTCAGCTATCAGCTGCCGGATCCGCCCCTCCGACGACGCGGGTGGCCAGCTCGCGCCAGGACTCTTCCAGCCGCTCGGGTGAAATGTGCTGTACGCGCACGGCATGCAGCAGCCTTTCAGGTTCCAGGGTTGCGCTGAGGGACATGGCCATCAGCCATGGGTCCGCGCTGAAACCCGCCGAGCGCAGCAGGTGCTCGATGTGCCGGTGCCACAGCACTGCCGGGGGAGCCTCGAACCTGTTGTGCAGGGACGCCTCGGCGGCCCTGGCCAGCTCGCCGTACTCCATCACGTAGCGGATGCGTTCGGCGCCGAAGGCAATCAGCCGTTCCAGTGGCGGCGCTCCGGGGCCAAGCGGTGGCGGCCCGAACATGAAGCGCCCCTGGAAATCGGCCTCGGCGTCGCTCAGCAGGGTCATCATGAGGCCGGCGCGGTTGCCGAAGCGGCGGAACACCGTCCCCTTGCCCACCCCTGCCCGCTCCGCCAGCTTGTCCATGGTCACGCCGTCGGCGCCGCATTCCTCCACAAGCTGCCGGGCAGCACACAGGAGCAGCTCCCGGTTCCGGGCAGCATCGCTGCGTTCCGCTGCGGATCCCGGCGTTGCCCGCGCGGGCGGCGCGGATCCGGACGTGGACCCGCTGCCCGGCGTCGATTCGGAGCGGATTGGGATGAGGCTCACACAAAGCATTCTAGACCCGGGAATAATATCCGGACCGCAGTCCGTTTAGTCTGGATGAAGGCACCTACTGCCTCCACGAACCACTCGCCGCGGAGCGTTCCGCGGCCAGACCCTAGGAGTTCACATGTCCAAGAGCACCGTCCTCGCCCTGGTGGGAAGCCTCCGCGCCGACTCCCACAACCGCAAGCTTGCCGAAGCCATCCAGCTGAACGCCCCGGAAAGCATCGACATCGTGATCCACGAGAGCCTGGGCAACATCCCGTTCTACAACGAGGACATCGACGTCGAAGGCCAGGTTCCGGCTGCCGCGGCCGCCCTGCGTGAGGCAGCCGGCCAGGCCGATGCCCTGCTGCTGGTCACCCCCGAGCACAACGGCACCATGCCCGCCTCGCTGAAGAACGCCATCGACTGGCTGTCCCGCCCGTTCGGCGCCGGCGCCCTCGCCGGAAAGCCCACGGCCGTCGTCGGCACCGCCTTTGGCCAGTTCGGCGGAGTGTGGGCCCAGGACGAGGCCCGCAAGGCTGTCGGCATCGCCGGCGCCCGCGTCCTGGAGGACGCCAAGCTGGCAGTCCCCGGCTCCATGGTCCGCTTCGCGGAAACGCACCCCAAGGACGACGCCGAGGTTGTTGAGCAGATCAAGGGCCTTTTTGATGCCCTTGCCGCCGTCGAGCCTGCCGGCGCAGCCGCCTAAGCATCCCCCTTCCGCACGCCCCCGGCCTCCCAGCGGCCGGGGGCGTGTGCCGTTTCCGGCCCTGCATGGCGGGACCGGAACGGCCTGCAACCAATCCGTGACTGAGCTGCGGCCAAACTGACATCCGGGCACCGTTCCCCGGCCCGCTGCCCCGCCGTAACGTTGAGGTACGGGACGTGCCGGGGCAGGGAGTGCGGTGCAGTCATGAAGTTGAGCTGGGGAGCCAGACCGCTGACGACGGCGGTCACCGCCTTCTGCCTCACGCTTCCCTTGTGGCTCGCCTCCTGCGCTCCCCTCCAAAATGCGTACGACGCCGGGCCCGCCCCTGCCGCGGCACCCGAACCCCGCCCCGCGCCTCCGGTGAATCCTCCCCAGGAAGGCGCGACCGTCTCCGGACCGGCGCTGGGCGCCTCCGGGCAGGATCCTTCCGGTTCCGGCATGACAGGTCAGGGGACAGCAGGTCAGGGGACGTCGGCCGGGGTTTCCGGCTCCGCCCTTCCGGGCGCCGCTCCGTCCGTTTCCGGCGCCCCGGACCCCGGCGGGACGGCCGGCGTACCGCCGGCGGTTGGATCGGGGCAGGGCGGCCTTCCCTCCGGCACCCTCGGGGGCGGCGCGGCCGCTCCAGACGTGCACGCACAGCTGCCAGGCGGAGCCGGACAGCAGCCCGCCTCAGGCGCCGCGGCCGGCCCGGCTGCCGCCGAACCGGCAATGGGCGCCACAGCCGGCTCCACGGCACCAGGTTCAGCAGCATCCGGTTCCAGTTCGCCGGGGACCGGTGAGGCTTCCGGCGCCGGCATTGCCGTGTACTATGTCGCGATCGACGACGGCGGCAGGTCAGGTGTGCGTTTCGGCTGCAATGACAGCCTGGTGGCGGTCCACAATGCTGACTCCTCCATCACCGAACCGCTGCAGGCCGCCATGAGCAGGCTGCTGTCCGGTACCGGGGCGCCGCCGGTGAGCGGCCTGTACAACGCACTCTCAGCGTCCTCGCTCCAGTACGTCTCCGGCTACCTCGACGGCACCACCGTGGTGGTGAACCTGACGGGCGCGGTGCAGCCCGGCGGTGTCTGCGATCTTCCGCGGATCGAAGCGCAACTCACCCATACAGCCGTCACGGCTGTGGGTGCCGTCCGGGCGGAGATTTACGTCAGCGGTGTGCCGCTGACGGAAGTCCTCGGACTTCGCTAGCCCTTACCGGCACCGGGCCGGGAAAACAGCGCATCCATGTCAGCGTGGCTCGGCGCGCCGGCCAGACCGGACCAGTTGCCGTCGCCCAGGATCTCGGCCGCCACGCGGGAAACCGTTGCGTAAGCCGCTTTGGCGGCATTGCCGCCGATGCTGACCCGCCGCACGCCGGCGTCGTGCAGTTCACCCACAGACGCCGACCCCACCCCGGCAAGGGCGTTCAGTGGCGCGGCTATCCGCCGGCTGAGTTCATGCAGCACATGGAGGTCCGTCACGCCGGGAACGAAAATCCCATCTGCCCCGGCGGCAAGATAGGCCTCGGCCCGAGCCAGGGTTTCCGCGAAGGCGGAATCTCCGAACTGCCCGGAGAGGTACGTGTCGGTCCGGGCATTGATGAACAGGTCCGCCCCGGTTTCGGCCGCGATGCTGCGGACCAAGCGGATCCTGCGGGCCTGCTCGTCGACGGCAGTGAGGCGTTCCCCGCCCGAATCCTCGATGTTCACCCCTACCGCGCCGGCCCCGAGCACAGCGGCGACGGTTTCGTGGAGCCGTCCGTCGTCGAAGGCGCCGTCCGCGCCCGCGTAGCCGGATTCGATGTCCGCGGTGACCGGAATATCCGTGGCCGCGGCAATCCTGCGCAGCGCGTCGAACGCCAGGGCCGGCGGTACGTGGCTGCCGTCCGGAAACCCAAGGCTCCAGGAGATGGCCGAACTGGACGTGGCAATCGCCCGCGCGCCGGCCTTCTCCACGACCCGGGCCGATGCCGCATCCCAGACATTCACGAGCACCAGCGGCGCGGTGCCGCCGGCATGCATCTGCCGGAAGGCCTCGGCCTTGGTGGACTGGAACACGGCGGACGGGGACGGGGCGGGCTGGGACGCGGTGGGCTGGGACATGGTGGGCTGGGACATTGTGGGCCGCGACATTGCGGGCGAGGGCTCGGATTGCGTCATGGCTCCATTCCATGCCCTGCCGCACCAGAGGTAAAGCCGCAACCCGCACGGCCCGGAGAATCAGCACCAATTTTTGCTGTCAACAGCTGTTGCCTAATCAGCAACCAATGGTTGTACTCTGGGACTGTGACCCACGAGACACTTGACGCCGCCGCAGCCGTCCTTCCCGCCGAAGCCATTGATGCCATCGAGCGGGCCGCCACATCAGCCCACCGACACGATGAACTGTTCTCGGAGCGTGCCGCGAACATCAAACAGTCGGCGGTCCGGGACGTTTTCGACATTTCCATGCGGCCCGGCCTGGTCTCGCTAGCGGGCGGCAGCCCCTACCTGCAGTCCCTCCCGCTCGAAAAGCTTGCCCGCACCGCCGCCCGGATCATCGCCGAGGACGGCCTCACGGCGCTGCAGTACGGCGGCGGCCAGGGCACGGAGGAGCTGCGCACGCAGATCTGCGACGTCATGGCCGCCGAGGGCATCCTCGACGCCCGGCCGGAGAACGTGGTGATCACTGCGGGGTCGCAGTCCGCGCAGGACGTGGCCACCAAGGTGTTCTGCAATCCCGGCGACGTGGTCCTCGTTGAGGAACCCACTTATGTGGGGGCGCTGAACACGTTCGAGGCGTACCAGGTCCAGGTGGAGGCCGTTCCCATGGACGATGACGGCCTGGTGCCTGAGCTTCTTGAGGCCCGGATCGCGGCGCTCCAGACGGCCGGGAAAAACATCAAGTTCCTCTACACCATCCCTAACTTCAACAACCCGTCAGGCATCACGCTGGCCCAGGAGCGCCGGCAGCAGGTCGTGGACATCTGCAGACGTGCCAACGTCCTGGTGCTTGAGGACAACCCTTACGGCCTGCTCAGGTTCGACGGCGAGCCCCTGGCACCGCTGCGGGCAGGCAACCCCGACGACGTCATCTACATGGGCTCGTTCTCCAAGATCTTTGCCCCGGGCCTGCGCATCGGCTGGGCCCTGGTTCCGGCCCACCTGCAGCGCCGCTACTACCTGGCCTCGGAGGCGGTGACGCTCTGCCCGCCCACGCTGAACCAGATGCTCGTCTCGGCCTACCTGCGGGACTACGACTGGAAGGGCCAGATTGGGACGTATCGCGGCCTGTATGCCGAGCGCTGCCACGCGATGCTGGCAGCACTGGAGGAGCACATGCCGGACGGGCTCACCTGGACCAGGCCGCAGGGCGGGTTCTTCGTGTGGGTGACGTTGCCTGAGGGCGTGGACACCTATCCCCTGCTCCAAAAGGCCATTGATGCCGGCGTCGTCTTCATTCCCGGTGCCGCCTTTACGCACTCGGATGCGCCATCCAACAAGATCCGCCTGGCGTTCAGCGCGGTTCCGCCGGAGGCCATCGCCGAGGGTGTGCGGCGCCTGGCGCCGGTGCTGCAGGAAGCCATAGACGCACTGCCTTGAGCCGGGCGGCAGACTGAACACAACCTATTCGAAGGAGATCGGGCCATGGCGGGAACCATCATTGTGGGCGTTGACGGCAGCGGCACTGCCCGCAAGGCAGCGGAAGTGGCGCGGGACTTGGCGGCGGCGCTGGACGCCAGGCTTCACGTCATATCCGCGTTCGACACCGACCGGACCGAGGTGTTCGGCAGCGGCAGCGACCGGTGGATCGTCTCGGATGCCGGGGAAGCCGAAAAGGTGGCCCGGGACGTCGCTGCCGGCCTGGCCGGCGGCGGGCTGAACATCACGTACTCCTCGGCGCGGGGCAAACCGGCCGAGGCCTTGGTCAGGGAGGCGGACCGCCTTGAGGCGCAGATGATCGTGGTGGGCAACCGCCGCATGCAGGGCCTGGGCCGGGTGCTGGGAAGCGTGGCGAACAGCGTCGCCCACAGTGC
The DNA here is from genome assembly GCF_042668165.1 of Arthrobacter sp. NPDC057388. Taxonomy (NCBI): domain Bacteria; kingdom Bacillati; phylum Actinomycetota; class Actinomycetes; order Micrococcales; family Micrococcaceae; genus Arthrobacter; species Arthrobacter sp. NPDC057388. Next base: position 42,018 of record NZ_JBHVBL010000008.1, on the reverse strand, counting down.
TTCCTGTGACGTCTACATTGCCAATACCTACGGCGCGGACTAGCGGTGGTCAGGCGCGCGCCGCGGGCGTGAGTTGACGGGGATCACCCGGGCTGGTGGGCAGCCTCACCCTGTTTTCCGGCAATCCGGCATGCCCTGAAAGATAAAATTGGAGGTGCCCCCGATGGTGTGGACAACCCAAAGACTACCTTTCAGGGGAACACTGTGCTTACACTCCAGCGGCGCCATCTCGTCGGCCACGACATCCTCCTTGCCCGCCACGGCAACCACATCAGCGCCATGCGCGTGGACCGCTCCGCGGACCGCGTCATCGCCCTCCTCGACGACGGCTCCGTGGACAGCGCACCAAACCTCATCTCCCCCGACCTGCAGCTCCCCGACACGCTCAAGAGCGTCGTCCGCGAGGACTGGAAGTTCCTCACCCTCGTGAGCACCGGCATCGCCGCCGTGTGCGGCGTCATGCTGGCCGCCGCCGTGAGCATGTCAGGCATGTCCGCCGACCCGGCCATGGCGCAGCTGCTGGCCAGCTCCTACGCGGCCTACTAAGCCACGCCCGGCGTCAGCCGATCCTGACCAGAAGCTCGCGCAACAGCCACCACAGCCCTGCGGTGACACCGCCGCCAACCAGGGCACCGGCCACAACCTGCGCCACGGTGTGGGCGCGGAGCACCACCCTGGACCAGCCGACCGCGGGAATCAACAGCAGCAACGGAAGCCACTGGACGCCCAGGATCAGCACCGAGATGATCGCCGTCAGGGCGATGGCCCCGGCATGGCCGCTGATTTTCCAGAACAGGCTGATGACGGCGAGCACCACCACACCGCCCACTATGGCGAGCACCACCACGATGACGCTGTACGGGGCGTTGATGGCCATGAGCACTGCCAGCCCAGCGAGCAGTGACACCACGGACATGGCGAGTACCGGCGCCCGTTGCCTGCGGTCGCTGACGTGGTGGTCCGTCACCTTCCCGAGCCGGACCAGAAGAACGACGGCGGCCAGCGGCAGCACGCACACAAACAGCACCGCCACCGCGCCGAACCAGACAGTGCCCGGAAAGCCCGGTTCCATCGCCGGGCTGAGAAGCAGCAGCAGCGCCACGGTGATGGGCGGCTGAAGGGCCTCGCTGATGACGCGGGCCACGCGGTTCTTCACGCGGATGCTGATGATCCCGCGGTCCTCACCCATGGGAACCCCGTCCCTCCGGTCCACCCCCCTTTTCCCGGAGGGTACGCCTCCGGGACCCTTCCAGTCGAGCAGGCCAGGTGGCCGGCAGCAGGGCAGTCGGGCAGCAGGTCAGTCGAGCAGCAGGGCCGGCTCCTCCAGGATGGCGGCCACGTCGGCCATGAAGCGGGCTGAAAGGTCGCCGTCCACAACCCTGTGGTCGAAGGATCCGCCGAGCGTGGTGATCCAGCGCGGGATGACCTCGCCGTCCAGGACCCAGGGCTTCTGCTTGATGGTGCCGAACGCGACGATGGCCACTTCGCCCGGATTGATGATCGGGGTTCCGGTGTCGATGCCGAGGGCGCCGATGTTGGTGACCGTCAGCGTACCGCCCTGCATCTGCGCGGGCTGGGTCTTGCCGGCGCGCGCGGTGGTGGCAAGCTCGTTGAGGGCCAGTGCCAGTTCCTTGAGGGACAGATCCTGGGCGTTCTTGATGTTCGGGACCATGAGCCCGCGGGGCGTGGCCGCAGCGATGCCCAGGTTCATGAAGTGCTTGATGTGGATCTCGGCGGAGTCGCTGCCGTCCGGGTTGTCCACCCAGGTGGCGTTCACGCTCGGATTCCGCGCCGCTGCCCAGATGACAGCCTTTGCCAGGATCAGCAGCGGGGAGACCTTGATGCCCTCGAAGTCACGCGACGCCTTGAGCCGCTTGACGAATTCCATGGTGCGGCTGGCATCCACATCCACGAAGATACTCACGTGCGGCGCCGAGAACGCCGACTCCACCATGGCCTTCGCCGTGGCCTTGCGGACGCCCTTGACCGGGATCCGCTCGATCCGCTGCTCCTGTGGACGGCCTGAGGTCCCCCAGAAGGTGTCCGCCTTGTCCACTTCGGCGTCGCGCTGCGCCTGGTAGCTGACCAGGTCCTCCCGCGTCACCTCACCGCGCGCGCCCGTGGCCACGACGTCGGCCAGGTCGATGCCCAGGTCGCGGGCAATCTTGCGCACCGGTGGCTTGGCCAGGACACGGTTCATGAGCCCGGAAATGGCGCCGCCGAAGGTCGGCTTCTCGCCCTCGATGGCCGGGGTCCATTCGGGCCGCCTCGTCACGGCCGACGCCGCTACCGGCCCGGGGCTGGCCGGAGCGTCCTCGAGTACTTCCTTAGCGGACCTGGGCTGGACAGGTTCCACCTCCGGAGCCCCGTGCATGGAGTCTGCCGGGATCGCCGTCCGCGCCAGGCGCGGGCGCCGCTTCACGGCGTCGGCCTTCGGGCCGGAACCCACCAGCGGCCCGGCGGCAAGGCCGCCGGCGGCAGCACCGCCGTCGGACTTTTCACCGGCGGCAGCAGGCTCGGCGTCCGCCGGGAGCTTTCCGTACATCAGGGCAGTTTCTGCCGGCACCGGTGCGTCTGCCGGCGTGGGGTCGCCGTGCATCGTGTCGGAAACGCTGATGATGGCGGTCCCGACGTCGACAGTCGCACCTTCCGGCACCAGCAGTTCGGTGACGGTCCCGGCGAAGGGAGACGGCAGTTCCACGAGGGACTTGGCCGTTTCGATCTCGCACAGGACATCGTTGATGGCCACCTCGTCGCCGGGCTTGACCTTCCACGAAACGATCTCTGCCTCGGTCAGGCCCTCACCGACGTCGGGGAGGTTGAACTTGTTAAGCGTCATGGGATCCTCGGGTTCGAAAGCTCGGCACTCCGGCCGGAGCGGAGGCAACTGTGGGCGAAAGTGTCAGCAGGCGCTGCTGCGCTAAGGGCGTCAGTACGCGAAGGTGCGGTCCAGCGCCTCAAGGATGCGGTCGATGTCCGGGAGGTAATCCTCTTCGATTTTGGCCACGGGGTACGGCATATGGAAGCCACCCACCCGGATGACCGGCGCTTCCAGTGACAGGAAGGCACGCTCGCTGATCCGGGCAGCGATTTCGCCGCCGATGCCGCCGAAGGTGGGCGCCTCGTGGGCCACGACCAGCCGGCCGGTTTTCTTGACGGAGGCTTCGATGGCGTCGAAGTCGATCGGCGAAATGGAGCGCAGGTCGATCACTTCGATGCTTCGGCCGTCCTCGGCCGCGGCATTGGCGGCGGCAAGGGCAACGGGGACGAGCGGGCCGTAGACCACCACGGTGGCGTCGGTTCCCTCCCGGACCACGTGGGCCTTGAAGGGATCCGCCGACGGGCCCGCGGATTCGGTGTCCACCTCGCCCTTGAGCCAGTAGCGGCGCTTGGGTTCGAAGACGATGACCGGGTCCTGGCAGTTCACGGCCTGCTGGATCATCCAGTAGGCATCGTGGGGGTTGGACGGGGTGATGATGCGCAGCCCCGCGGTGTGCGCGAACAGCGCCTCAGGTGATTCCGAGTGGTGCTCGATGGAGCCGATGCCTCCGCCGTAGGGGATGCGGATGACCACCGGGACCGTGAGGTTGCCGTTGCTGCGCGAGTGCATCTTGGCCAGCTGGGTGGTGATCTGGTTGAAGCCGGGGAAGACAAAGCCGTCGAACTGGATCTCGGCAACGGGCTGGTAGCCGCGCAGGGCAAGGCCGATCGCCGTGCCCACGATGCCGGATTCCGCGAGCGGGGTGTCCACTACCCGGTCCGGCCCGAACTCGCCGATCAGGCCGTCGGTGACGCGGTAGACACCGCCGAGGGGGCCGATATCCTCGCCCATCAGGAGCGACTTGGGGTTGTTGCTGAGCGTGGCGCGCAGGCCCTCATTGATGGCCTTGGCAATGGTCATGGTGGTCATCAGCGGCCTGCCCCTTCTCCCTCGTCCTCGCCGGCAAAGCCCGCGCTGTACTCCTCGAACCACGCCAGTTCCTCCGCCACCAGCGGGTGCGCCTCGACGTACGTGTTGGCGAAGGCTGTCCGGATGTCCGGGGCGTCCGACTCGTAGGTGGACTTGCGGATGTAGGCGGCGAGCTCGTCTCCCTCGGCGGCAACCCGGGCGAAGAAGGCGTCGTCGGCCATGCCCTCGGCCCGGAGGTACTTCTCCAGCCGGTCCAGCGGATCCTTTTCGCGCCACAGGGCCTCTTCCGAAGACTCGCGGTACTTCGTGGGATCGTCGGCGGTGGTGTGCGCGCCCACCCGGTAGGTGTAGGCCTCGATCAGCACCGGGCCGTTGCCCTGGCGGGCGTGCTCGAGCGCCCACTCGGTGACGGCGTGGACAGCCACGACGTCGTTGCCGTCCACCCGGATGCCCGGGAAGCCGTAGCCCTTGGCGCGGTTGGAGAGCGGGATGCGGGTCTGCACGGTGGTAGGCACGGAAATGGCCCAGTGGTTGTTCTGGCAGAAGAAGACCACGGGGGCGTTGTACGAGGAGGCGAACACCATGGATTCATGGACGTCACCCTCGGAACTGGCGCCGTCGCCGAAGTAGACCATAACGGCGGCCTTCGGCTCGGCTGAACCCTCCACGCCCTGGGCTTCGGCCAGCCGCTGGTCGCGCTGGATGCCCATGGCGTAGCCGACGGCATGGGGCGTCTGCGCAGCGAGCACCAGGGTGTACAGGTGGAAGTTGGTGTCCTTGGGATTCCAGCCGCCGTTGGAGACGCCGCGGAACTGCTTCAGCAGTTCGGCGAGGTCCACGTTGCGGGTCAGGGCAACGCCGTGTTCACGGTAGGTGGGGAAGATGTAGTCCTGCGGCTGGCTGGCCCGGCCGGACCCGATCTGGGCCGCTTCCTGACCCGTCAGCGGCACCCACAGCGCCAGCTGGCCCTGCCGCTGCAACGCGGTTGCTTCCTGGTCGAACCGGCGGATGGCGGCCATGTCCGCATAGAAACCCCGAAGCTTTTCGGCATCCAGCCGCCCGGCATACTCGGAGAACACCGGGTCCGTGCCCAATGTGCCGTCAGGGCCCAGAAGCTGGACCATCTCGGACGGAGGCACGCCCAGGGCAGCCTCGGCCTGCGCCTCGAGCTGGTCGTCCAGTTCCGTTCCATCGAACTCGGTGGAGGGCAGATGTGTTGCGCCCATACCGTCTCCTTGCTTGCCGCATCCGGATGCGTTGCAATGTCGCTGGGATATATGCCGCGTGGGGAATGCATTCCCGATGAGGCATATATATTTGGCTTACTGTTCCTTACTTTATCCGGCGTAGGTAGCCCCGGGTGTTTGTTAAGCGCTAGGAACGCCGTGGCGGTTTTGTGTAAACCGCACAGAGTTCCAGGAACCGGGTGTTGGCTTCCACCTCGCCGATGCTGACCCGGACCCCTTCATTGCCGAAAGCGCGTACGGAGAGCGCACGTTCCCCGGCAAGCTGGGCGAACTCGGCACTGTTCTCGCCCAGCTCGAGCCAGACAAAGTTCCCCTGGGCGTCCGGAACAAACCAGCCGAGGTCCCGGAGGCCGGCTGTGACACGGTCCCTTTCGTCCACCAGGCTTTGTACCCTTTCTACAACCTGGTCAAAATTCTGCAGGGACACCACCGCGGCCTGCTCTGCGATTTGCGAGACTGCGAAAGGTGTGGCGGCGACCCGCAGGTGCTGCGTGAGCCCGGGCTGGGAAACGCTGTAGCCGACGCGTAGTCCGGCGAGGCCGTGGGCCTTGGAGAACGTCCTCAGGACCACCACATTGGGGTACTTGCGGTACATCCGGATACCGTCCACAGCGTCTTCGGCGCGGACGAACTCCTGGTAGGCCTCATCGATGACCACCACAACGTCCGCCGGAACGGCCTGGATGAACCGCTCGGTTTCCTCGGCCGTCAGGATGGGCCCGGTGGGGTTGTTGGGGGTGCACAGCAGGATCACCCTGGTCCGCGCCGTGACAGCTGCCGCCATGGCATCGAGGTCGTGCCGGCCGTCGGCGGTCACGGGAATCCGGACACTCTCTGCCCCAGCCAGCCCGACACAGATGGGGTACGCCTCGAAGGACCGCCAGGCGTAGATCACCTCGTCCGGCTTTCCGTCGTCGTTCTGGCCGGCGAATGTGCTCAGGAGCTGGGTGAGGGCGCCGAGGCTGCCGGCGCCGGTGACGATGTCCTCGGCCGGCACGTCCAGGAACCCTGCGAGCGCCGTGCGCAGCCTGGTGCTCAGCGGATCCGGGTAGCGGTTGAAGTCGGTCTGGGCTGCGATGGCCTCCACCACGGCCGGAATGGGCGGCAGCGGGTTCTCGTTGGAGGACAGCTTGTAGCTGGCAAGGCCGTCGACGGCGACGGGTGGCTTACCGGCGGCGTAGCGGGGCAGCCGGTCAACCACCGGCCGGGGCCGCAGGCCCCCCGCCATAGTCTCTGAGGAAGTCATGCCACCTAGCCTATGCCCCCGGCTGACAGGCCGACCGCGCGGTGTGACAGCATGGGCGCATGCGGTCTTTCATCATGCGCGTGATCATTAACGGGCTGGCGCTGTGGATTGCCAGCTGGCTCCTGCCCGGCCTGGATATCTCCACCACGGCCACCACGGAAGCTGTGGCCAAGACCGGGGTGAGCCAGGGCACCGACGCAGCCGGCATTGTCCTCGCATACCTGTTCATCGGCCTGATTTTCGGTCTGGTCAATGCCTTCGTGCGTCCGGTGGTCAGTTTCCTCTCCCTGCCCATCACCATCCTCACGCTGGGCCTGTTCACTGTGGTGATCAACGCCGCGATGCTGTATCTCACCTCCTGGATCAGCAGCTACACGCCCGTGCACTTCACCATCGATTCGTTCTTCTGGACCGCCGTCCTGGCCGCCATCATCATCACGGTCATTTCGCTGGTGGCAGACCGGCTGCCGGGCGCCCGCCGCCGCTGACAGCCCCGACAACACTGAGGGGCGAGCCGCCGCTGACAGCCCCGCCACCGCTGCCCCCGGGCGGGAGGCCCCCTGGAAGGACGTTCCCGGGCAGGACGTGCCCGGGAAGGACGTTCCCGGGAAGGACTGCCTTGCCCGCGCCGGACCATGCGGGAGTCAGGAACGGCTGCGCGGCGGGTGCCGGCGGCCTGGGGGCGCGGACCAGCTGGAATCGGCTGACCGTTGCCGCGCCACCGGTCCCCACCACCCCCGCAAGCACGGCCGTGGATGCGGCGAGTGAAGGATCCGCACTGGCGGAAACTGCCCGGGCTCCCGCCTCGTAGTTAGTCAGCCGGTGACCGGGGCCGAGGCCGGAGTCCTCGCCGGAAGGCGTCCGGACCAGCCCGTTCAGCGTTACCGTCACCCGGTCCCGGGTGTCCGGGTTGGGAAGGCCCTCACTGCCCGGAACCCAGTCCTGCCGGTGCTCCAGGTGCAGGCTGCTGACGCCGGGCGCCGGGGTTATGGCGCCCACGGGCGATCCGGCGGTCAGCACGTACTTGAGGTCATACTCGGCCAGGAAGGCCTTGTCCTGGCCCAGGTTCATGGCATGGATTCCGCCCTGGCTGTACCCGACGGCCACCACATGGTCCCCGGCCTCCGCCCCGGCTTGCCGCAGCGCGGAGCGGATGCCGGCGGCCGTGTACTCCGACCCGTAGCCCAGCGATTCGCCAATGCCGACCTCGTCCAAGGGGTTGGGCCCGCCCATGTTGCCGGGCTGGGTTCCGGGAATGATCACGATGAACGCGTCCCGTCCGCCGTTGGCGGTCCGGATGACCTCGATCTGCCCGGGCCCTGCCTCGTCCACCGCCCCGGCCCGGGCCAGGAGACCGGCGGGAGACGTGTCCACGGTGGTGTCCGCAGCCCCCTTCCCCGTTCCGGTGACCGGCTCTGCCGTAACGGGCCGCGGCCGCAGATCAGGCCTGACCCTGTCCAGCAGCATCCGGAGCAGGACCGGCACGCCGGTTCCCCCGCCTGACGCCAGCGCCATCCGCGCTGCGGCATCCACCTCGCCGGGCGGCGTACCCAGGAGGGCGGCCAGGACTGCTCCGCCCAACAGACGGCTGCTCCCGGCCATGGCTTCGGTGCTGGCCCTGTTCGGGCGCCCGTCCCCCGACATTGCAGAGTCGGCCAGCCATTCCCCGGCCAGCCAGGGGGTGTCGAGGCCAAGCTGGGCCACCAGCACGTTCGCGCCCTCCGCGGCACTGTACTCGAGCTGGCAGCCCCGTACACTTCCGGCCAGATGCTCCAGCTCCTCCCGCACCGCGGCCACCGAACGTTGCCCCTCCCAGACAGCAGTGAGTGCTTCCGCTCCGCTGTGCGGCTCATCCCGCTGGTAGTTTCCCAGCCCCTCCCACACCCTGTAGATGCCCAGTTCCACCGCAGCCAGGTCGCGTGCCAGCACCTCGAGCCCGTGCGCCCCCGCGTCCAGTTCCTGGAGCTGGAAGGAGATACCACCCACTCCGCCGCGCACGGAGAGTGCACCACCGGAGACCGGCTCGACGGGACGCAGCTGCCCGCCGTGACCGGGTTCGCCGGCGCCTGTCGGTTCCGTCCCGGCCATCAGTATTCCCCGACTGCGGCGGGGAGGGAGGAGCGGGCGACCTGTATGGAATGCTGACGCACCGCGAGGGAGGCTGCAAGCACCCTGTCCCGCGCCCGGGCAAGGGCAAGAGCCTGCTTCCCGAGGCTGGAGCGGTACGCCAGCCCGGCGGGCGACTGCCAGTCCATGAGCTGAAGCTGCAAAAGCCTTGCCTGTGCGGCATCGATCTGCTCCGCGCAGGCCTCCATCCGGCCCGCCAACAGCTGGACTTCGTAGCTTCGCGACGAACATGCCGTGGCGTCAGCCGCCATGAGGCTGGTGCCCATCCGGATACCCCCATCCTTGGACCGGCGCTCTGCGCCCGCCCATCCTTGCTTCCTGACCACGACGCTAAGGTGCCAGCGCCGGCGAGGGAACGGCCGGCGTCGTCCATGTGGAGAAGCAGGCCGGAAGCGCGCTGTGGAGGAGAAGTCACAGGGAACCATCAGCTTCAGCGGGCACAGAACTTCATGAAAGAATCAGGTCATGCCTGAAACTGCCGCCACAGCTGACACCCGTACGCCCTCCGGACGCCTCGCCCTCGCCGCGTCAGGGGAACAAATCGCGCTCGGCCCGCTGGACGGCCGCTACAAGTCCGCCGTCGGCCCCCTCGTTGACTACCTGTCTGAGGCGGCCCTCAACCGGGACCGCGTCGCCGTCGAGGTGGAGTGGCTTATCCACCTGACCGGGAACAACGTCCTCCCCGGCGCCGGCCCCCTGAGCGAAGAGCAGCAGCAGCAGCTGCGCGCGATCGTCACCGAATTCGACGCCTCCTCGGTCGCCGAGCTGGCCGAAATCGAAGCCGTCACCGTCCACGACGTGAAGGCCGTGGAGTACTACATCGGCCGCCGCCTGCCGGCGATCGGCATCGAGAACCTGACGGCCATGGTGCACTTCGGCTGCACCTCGGAGGACATCAACAACCTGTCCTACGCCCTGGGCGTGAAGGGTGCTGTGGAGGACGTGTGGCTGCCCGCCGCCCGTGCCCTGGTGGCCCAGATCGGCAAGATGGCCGAGGACAACCGCGCCGTTCCGATGCTGTCCCGGACCCACGGCCAGCCTGCCACGCCCACCACCCTGGGCAAGGAGCTCGCGGTCATCGCGCACCGCCTGAACCGGCAGCTGGACCGGATTGCCCGGACCGAATACCTCGGCAAGATCAACGGTGCCACCGGCACCTACGCCGCCCACGTGGCGTCTGTCCCGGGCGCTGACTGGCAGCAGGTGGCCAAGTCGTTCGTGGAGAAGCTGGGCCTGACCTGGAACCCGCTGACCACCCAGATTGAAAGCCACGACTGGCAGGCCGAGCTGTACGCCGACGTCGCCCGTTTCAACCGGATCCTGCACAACGTCTGCACGGACATCTGGAGCTACATCTCCATCGGCTACTTCGCGCAGATCCCTGTGGCAGGCGCCACCGGTTCCTCCACCATGCCGCACAAGGTCAACCCGATCCGCTTCGAAAACGCCGAGGCCAACCTGGAGATCTCCTCCGGCCTGCTGGACGTGCTGGGCTCCACCCTGGTCACCTCCCGCTGGCAGCGCGACCTCACGGACTCCTCCAGCCAGCGCAACATCGGCGTGGCTTTCGGCCACTCCCTGCTGGCCATCTCCAACGTCGCCAAGGGCCTGGAGCGCCTGGACGTGGCGGAGAGCGTGCTCGCCGAGGACCTCGACACCAACTGGGAAGTCCTGGGCGAGGCCATCCAGATGGTGATGCGGGCCGAGGCCATCGCCGGCGTCGAAGGCATGGAAAACCCGTACGAGCGGCTCAAGGACCTCACCCGCGGCCAGCGCGTGGACGCCGCCCGGATGCAGGAGTTCGTCCAGGGTCTGGGCCTCTCCGCCGAGGCCGAGGCACGGCTGCTGGCCCTGACGCCCGGCAAGTACACGGGCATCGCGGACCAGCTGGTGGACCACCTCAAATAAGTACGACGGCGGTGCCGGGCCTTGGGTGCCCGGCACCGCTTCCGTTTCCCGGCGGCCCGCAACGCGGCGGTCCTGCCCGAGGCGGCCGTCCAAGGCGGCCCGCCCCGCCTACCTTCCCTACGATCACAAGGACTGCGAAACCATGAGGCTGCTCCTCATCCGCCACGGCGAAACTCCCGGGAACGTGCTGGGGCAGCTGGACACCGCACACCCGGGCCCCGGCCTGACCGAGCTGGGCGAGCGCCAGGCAGAGGTCCTGCCCCGGGCGCTGGTGAACGAGCCGATCAGCGCCCTCTATGCATCCACCCTGCTCCGCACGCAGATCACCGCCAGGCCGCTGGGCCGCGAGCTCGGACTCGGGGTGGAGATCCTGGACGGCATCCACGAAATCGAGGCGGGCGCCCTCGAAAAGCTGACGGACCACGAGTCCCACCGCCGGTACATGAGCACGGTCTTCGCGTGGAGTGACGGCGACTTTGACCGCAGGATGCCCGGCGGACCGGACGGGCACGAGTTTTTCGGGCGCTACGACGCGGCCATCGCCAAGGTGGCCGCGGAAGCCACCGGCAGCGGCGCTGTCGCCGTGGTGAGCCACGGTGCTGCGATCCGAGTCTGGGCAGCCCACCGCGCGGAGAACATCGACATGGAATTCGCCGCCCGGCATGTCCTGGCCAACACCGGCATCGTGGCGCTTGAAGGCGATCCCGCGGGCGGCTGGAACCTGATCCACTGGGATGCCAGCCCGGTGGGTGGCCTCGCCCTGGCCGACCCCACCGCCGAGGACCCGATGGGCAAGACCACCGGCTAAATCCCGCAGCCGCGGCGCCGCTCTGGACTCGCGTCCGGGAGGCGGCCATCATGGGAGCAGGCGTGGGGACAGGACCGGAAACCGCGGCTTGCGGCGGCTCCCCCACGGTGGAGGCGCACTGCCATGGCGCAAGAAACGGTGCCTGGGGACGGGAACGGCGGGGGCGGCCCCTTCCTGCCCGGCGAGTCGTTCCTGACCGACTACTACGAGCACGTGTCCGGGGAGGACATCGGCGACTACAGCCGCGACATTCTCCGCCGGCGGGCCCTGTACCACCTTTCCGTCGCGGCGGAACGCGCCCCGGGACATGCCGCCGTCGGGGTCCTGAACGATCCGGATGTGACCTTCGTTGCCATCGTGGCGGACGACATGCCCTTTCTTGTCCACTCCGTCACGGCTGAACTGACCCGCGAAGACGCGGTGATCCGGTTTCTGGTCCACCCCACCTTTGAGGCACGCCGGGACGCCCGGACCCACAAGCTCCTGGACCTGCGGCACGGACCTTCAAGGTCCGGCCTTGCCGCTGCCGGAGCCCCGCCTGGCCCTGGACTGCCCGGCGCCGAACCGTCTGACCCTGAACCGCCGGCCATGGGCGACGAACCCACCGGCGCCTGGACCGCAACCGAGACCTGGGTGGCGGTGGAAATCGACAGGCTCCCGGACCTTTCCGAACCATCCGGTCAACTGGAGCAATCCGGGCAACTGGAGCAATCCGACCAGTCCGGGCCATCCGGCGTCGGCGGGCTCACCGCCAGCCTGCACCGCGTGCTGGACGATGTCCGGGCCGCCGCCGCCGACGCGGCTGCCATCCAGGAAGCCGTGACCGCCGCGATTGCCGCGGTGGACGGTTTCCCCGCCTCGTCCGCGCCGCCGCCGGACCGGGTTCGTGAGCTGCTGCGGTGGCTGGATGACGGCAACTTCACGTTCCTGGGTTATGCGGACCGCCCAAAGGCGGGGGCGAAGGCGGAGACGGGCAATGCGCTGGGGCTGCTGCGCCGGGCCCCGGCAGACGACGGCGGACGAGCACAGGGAGACGAGTCACGGCGGGGACAGGTTTTCACATTAACCACCTGTGCTCTCCGGTCCCGCGTTCTCCGGGCGTCCTACCTTGACGAACTGCGGCTGCCGATTTTCGATGCCGCAGGTGCCGTGGTTGGTGAGCGGCACTTCGTGGGTCTGTTCACCCCGGGCGCTTCAAGCCAGTCCGTGCGCCGGATACCCGTGATCCGGGACAAGCTGGCTTCGGTGCTGGAACACCTCTACTCCACGCCGCGGTCGCAGCAGAGCAAGGACGTGCTGGCGGTCCTTGAATCATTTCCGCGCGATGAACTGTTTTCCATCGGCACCGGGGACCTTGCCCGGCTGGCCGCGGCCATCCTTGACCTGCAGCAGCGGCGCCGGACCCGGCTGTTCCTGCGCCCGGACAGCCCCGGCCGGTTTGTCCACGCCCTGATGTTCCTGCCGCGGCGGCGCTACACCACCGCCGTCCGGCTCAGGATCGAGCAAGTTCTCCGCGAGGCGTTCCAGCCGCAGGACATGGAATTCGAGGTGCGGCTGGGAGATTCCCCCATGGCGCGCGTCTTCTTCCGGATCCTGCTCGCCCCCGGTGCCGCACCGGACATGGATGCTGCTGCACTGGAACAGCGGGTCCTGGCCGCCTCGCGGTCCTGGGCAGAGGGGCTCGACGAAGCGCTCAGGGACCGTTTCCCCGGTCCCGCAGGGTCCGCGCTCTCGGCCCTCTGGTCAGGCGGCTTTCCGCCGGGCTACCGTGCAGAATATGGCGCAGACGAAGCCATCCGGGACATCAGAAAGTTCGAGGAGTTTGACCTGGACGGCAACGGCGGCCGGGACCCGGAGGATCCGGTCCTGACGGTCCAAGCCCCGTCCAGGCCTTCCGGGGCCGCCCCCGCCACGGCTGGCATCTCCCGCATCCGGCTGTACCTCACCCGGCCCCGCAGCCTCACCGCATTCCTGCCGTTCTTCCACAACCTCGGCGTGGAAGTGCTGGACCAGCGCCCGTTCGCCCTGCGCCGCGCCGGCCGCGAACTGCACCTCTACGACCTGGGGGTAAAGTTTCCCGACGGCGTCAATCCGGCCCGGGTGGCCGCCCCGCTGGCGGACTGCTTTTCTGCCGCGATGCGGGGGCACATCGAGTCCGACAGTTTTGACGCCCTGGTGATCCGTGAGGCAGTGCCGTGGCAGCAGGTGGTGATCCTGCGCAGTTACGCCAAGTACCTGCAGCAGCTGGGCACCCCCAATTCCTACGGCTTCATCGCCGAAACGCTGCTGGCCAACGCCCGGGCAACGCACGCCCTGCTGCAGCTGTTTGCCGCCAAATTCGATCCGGACCTGGCCAGCGCCGAACGGCTCCATGGCACCGCCGCAGCACGGCAGGAACTGCTGGCCGCCATCGACGAGGTCCCCGTGCTCGACGCCGACCGGCTGCTGCGGACGTTCATGAACCTCGTCGAGGCCACGCTGCGCACCAACTACTACCAGGACAAGCCGCACCTGAGCATCAAGCTCAACCCCGCCGCGATCCTCAGCTCACCCCTGCCGCGGCCACGGTATGAAATCTGGGTGTATTCACCGCGTGTGGAAGGCGTCCATCTGCGCTTCGGGGCGCTGGCCCGCGGCGGTTTGCGCTGGTCGGACCGGCGCGAGGACTTTCGCACCGAGGTCCTTGGCCTCGTCAAGGCCCAGGTGGTCAAGAATTCGGTCATCGTGCCAACCGGAGCGAAGGGCGGTTTCTTCCCCAAGCAGCTGCCGGATCCGGCCAGCGACCGGACGGCCTGGCTGGCGGAGGGCCAGGAGTGCTACCGGATCTTTATCCGCGGCCTGCTGGACCTGACCGACAACCTGGTCCTGTCCGCCGTCGGACATGCCGGTGATGCCGGCACCGGAACGGTGGTCCCGCCCGAACGCGTGGTCCGCCATGACGGCGACGACTATTACCTGGTGGTGGCTGCCGACAAGGGGACCGCCTCATTCTCCGACACGGCGAACCTCCTCGCCGCTGAATACGGTTTCTGGCTGGGTGACGCCTTCGCCTCGGGCGGTTCGGTGGGCTATGACCACAAGCAGATGGGCATCACCGCCCGCGGGGCCTGGGAGTCGGTGAAGGAGCATTTCAGGGAGCTGGGGCTGGACACCCAGAACGAGGATTTCACCGTCGCGGGCATCGGCGACATGAGCGGTGACGTCTTCGGGAACGGCATGCTGCTTTCCCCCCACATCCGTCTGGTGGCGGCCTTCGACCACCGGCATATCTTCCTCGACCCCGATCCGGACGCGTCGGCATCCTTCCTCGAGCGCTGGCGCCTCTTCGGGCTGCCCCGCTCGTCCTGGGCCGACTACGACGCAACATTCATCAGCGAGGGCGGCGGCGTCTATTCCCGCCAGGCCAAGTCCATCCCGGTGGCGGAGCCGGTCCGGCGCGTCCTGGGACTGGAGCGCGGCACCACCGGACTCGCGCCGCAGGAACTCCTCCAGGCCATTCTCCGGGCGCCGGTGGACCTCCTGTACAACGGCGGCATCGGCACCTACGTGAAAGCGGGGACGGAAACAAACGCCGACGTCGGCGACAAGGCCAACGATCCCATCAGGGTCAACGGCTCCGAACTGCGGGCCAGGGTTGTGGCCGAGGGCGGCAATCTGGGGCTGACCCAGCGCGGCCGCGTCGAGGCAGCACTGGCGGGGGTCCTGCTCAACACCGACGCCATTGACAACTCAGCCGGGGTGGACTGCTCCGACCATGAAGTCAACATCAAGATCTTCCTTGACCGGGTGATTGCCGCCGGCCGGATGGACCCCGCGGAACGGGCCGGTTTCCTGCATTCCCTCACGGATGAGGTGGCCCGGTTGGTCCTCAAAAACAACACTGACCAGAACGTGCTCCTGCTCAACGACCGGCACCTGGTGTCCAACTGGAGCCCGGGTTTCGAGCGGGCCATGGACTGGCTGGAGACCGCCGCGGACCTCGACCGGAGCATCGAGGCGCTGCCGGGCACCGACGAGCTGCACGGCCGGCTCCTCTCCGGCCACGGGCTGACCTCCCCGGAGCTGTCCGTTCTGGCCGCCTACGCCAAAATCGAACTGGCCGCCGACCTCGTGGCCAGCGACCTCGCCGACGACCCCTGGTTCCGGGGCGTGCTCCGCAGCTACTTCCCGCGCCAGCTGGCCGAGCGCTTCGCCGCCGAGCTGGACACGCACCCGCTGCGCCGCGAGATCATCTGCACCGTGGTGGCCAACGACATGATCAACCTGGGCGGCATCACGTTCGCCTTCCGCGCCATCGAGGAAACAACCGCCACCCCGGCTGCCGTCGCCAAGGCCTTCGTGGTGGCCAGGGAGGTGTACGACCTGCCGTGGATCGTGGACCGGATCGCGGCCCTGCCGCCCGGATTCCCCACCGAGCATGCAGCCGAGGTGGCCCTGCACATGCGCCGGATCCTCGACCGCGCCACCCGCTGGTACGTGACCCACGAGCACCGGGACCTGCCCATCACAGCCTCGCTGGCCCGGATCATGCCAACGCTGGAGCTGCTCCGGACCCGCACCGTGGACTACCTCCGCGGCTCGGACCTGGACCGGGTGCAGGACCGCCTCGCCCACTGGGACCAGGTGGGACTGCCGCACGAGCTGGGGCAGCGGGCTGCTGACCTGCTGGAGAGCTTCGGGCTGCTGGACATCTCGCTCGTGTCGGAGCAGATCCGCGAGCCCATCACCACCATCGCCGACCTCTACTACACGGTGTTCCAACGCATAGGCGCCGCCAGCCTGCTGCTGCGCATCACGGACCTGCCGCGGCAAAGCCGGTGGGAAGCCCTCGCCCGGGCAGCCCTGCGGGATGATGTGTATGCCGCCGTGGCGGACATGACGGTCTCGGTTATGCAGCACACCCTCGACGCCGACCCGGCTGCCCCTGACCCGATTGGACGCATCGTGGCCTGGGAACGCGGGCACCAGGAGCAGCTGGCCCGCATCAAGGACACCTTTGCCGAGGTCACCAAACCCGGGCAGGTGGACATCGCATCCATCTCGGTGGCCCTGAAGCTCCTGCGGACCCTGGTCCGGCCGTAGCCAGACGGCCGCAGCGGCGCAGCGCCAAGTGTTCCCACGGCGCTTACCGGCAGGAAACACCACGGTAACGGCGCACTCCTAGCCTTGATCTGCATCACCCCTTCGGCGAATCGAGGCTCAGATGCAGACCAACCCCCGGCTCAACATCCGGAAAGTCAGCTGGTCCAACCGGGTGGGCGCAGATTTGCGGGCCGCGCAGCAGGCCGAACTCGATGCCCGCTTTGGATGCGCAGACCACGAGCCGGGACCCAAGCCGTCCGAGGCGGACACCGCCGTGTTCCTCGTTGCCTACGACAAGGGGTCCGGCCAGCCTGTGGGCTGCGGCGGCCTGCGCCTGCTCGATTCCCGGACCGCGGAAATCAAGCGCCTCTACGTTCTGCCGTACACACGCGGCTCAGGCGTGGCAAGCTCCATCCTGGCTGCCCTCGAGGCTGAGGCCTTCGCCCAAGGGATCACCCGCATCACGGCGGAAGCAGGCTCGGCGCAGACTGACGGCCGGAACTTTTACGCGAACTCGGGCTTCGACCAGGTCCCTAACTTCGGCCCCTACGTTGGCGTCGAGCACTCGTACTGCTTCGCGAAGACGATCAACTCCCGCAGCGCGGCGCATACCGCCATGACCTGAGCGCCGCACAACGGCGGGGCCGATCAGGCGGGGCGGGGCCGGTCAGGCGGGTCGGCCGACGGCGGAACAACCGACGGCGGCCGTCACACTCCGGTGGGGCGGGCCGCCGTCGGCTAATCTCGCGCTATGGAAACCAAAGACATCACGTTCCGCACCCGCAAGTGGGTGCGGCCCGAGGACCTCAATGCCAACGGCACGCTGTTCGGTGGCAGCCTGCTGAAGTGGATCGACGAGGAAGCCGCGATCTACGCCATCCTGCAGCTGGGCAACGGCCGCGCAGTCACCAAGTACATCTCCGAAATCAACTTCGTGAGCTCCGCGGTCCAGGGCGACCTGATCGAGATGGGACTGACAGCCACCCGGTTCGGGCGCACCTCGCTGACCATGCGTGCCGAGGTCCGCAACATGATCACGCGGCAGAGCATCCTCACCATCGAGGAGATCGTGTTCGTGAACCTCAGCCCCACCGGCAAACCGGAGCCGCACGGCTACACGGAGATCACGTACGACCGCGACCGCATCCCCACCCACCACCTCACCGAAACGCTGCAGCAGGACTGACGCGCCGCCGTCGTCCGTTCACTATCCGCACTACGCGCCGTACCTTTCAACGCGCGGCGAGCTTCAGGAGCCGGTCGCGCAGCGGCTGTCCCCGTTCGGCAAGGGCAATGCCTGCCATGGCGGAAGAGGCAAGCCGCAGCAGCTGGGTCCGGAGGGCACGCTGCCGGTTGTAGTCCTTGAGCGCCGCTTCCACGGGCCGGGCGTTGAGCAGCTCCGCCAGCGTGACGGCATCCACGAGCGCCTCGCAGGCGCCGCGGCCAAGGTTGGGCGTCATCCCATGGGCGGCGTCGCCAGCCAGGACGGCGCCGGGACGCACGAAGCTGCCGAGGCTGGGCGTGGTCCAGATCCGCTGCGCGAGCGTGGCCTCCGGGGCCGCCTGCTCCAGCACCGCCTGGACCGCCGGCGCACTTCCTGCGAACCGCTCCTTTGCCTGCTGCAGCGCCTCTGCCTCATTGACGCCTGCCGGGCCCAGGCCAGAGCGGAACGAGGCGTACCAGTAGGTCCTGCCGCCGGCGGCGGGCGTGATGCCGAACAGTTGGCCGCGGCCCCAGTACTCGCCGCCGGTGTCGGCGTGGACGGGATCCGGAAGGACACCGCGCAATGCCAGGTACGGTGTCAGCCGTGCCTGCGACCGGGCGCCCCAGAAGGAGCGGCGGACCACGCTGTGCACGCCGTCCGCCCCCACCAGCAGGCCCGACGCCAGCGGTCCGGTAGCGGGGATGTCATCCACCCTGCCTTCAACGCGGCGCACGGAGGAAGGAACGGCGGCGTCGAGGATCCGGATGAGGTCCGCGCGCGAGACGCCCAGGACCCCGCGCACCTCGGGCACCGCGAGCGCAGTGCCCGCAGCATCGCGCAGTGCCATGCCGCCGAAAGCCGCGCCTGATTCCCTGATTTGGGGCAGCACCCCCAGCACCGCCAGGGCCGCCTGCGCTTCCGGCCACATGGCCAGTGACGTTTCCACCGCCGGCACGCCGGGCCGCTGCTCATGGATGGCGACGTCGAACCGTTGCGGGTCCAGCCCGGCTGCGAGCGCAAGTCCGGCGATGCCGCCGCCGATGATGGTGATGGCTTCCATGGACCGATGTTAAGCCCGACGGCGGGACGCTGCTTCCGTGGGTCCCGCCGGCACGGGTGGTGCTAGGGGGAGGGCCAGCCGGTGTAGGCCTCGGCAAGGTACGCCTGGCCGTGCCGGGAGGACACCACGGAGTTCAGTTCGCCCAGCTGGCGGGCCCGGGCGAAGTCGCCGGCGTCAGCGGGAGTGTGCAGCATGGTGGTCATCCAGTAGGAGAACTGCTGGGCCTTCCACACCCGGTCCAGGGCGCGGTCGCTGTACGAATCCAGCAGTGCAGTGGAGCCGCTGCTGTAATAGCTGTCGAGCCCTTCGAAAAGCACCTTCACGTCGTGGATCGCCAGGTTCAGGCCCTTGGCGCCGGTGGGCGGCACGGTGTGCGCGGCGTCGCCGGCCAGGAACAGCTTGCCGTGCCGCATGGGGGTGTGCACGAAGCTGCGGAAGGGCAGGACCATCTTGTCGATGACCGGGCCTTCCTTCAGTTCGAAGCCGTTGCCGTTGACCCGGCTGCGGAACTCGGCCCAGATCCTGTCGTCGTTCCAGTCGGCGACGTTTTCCTTGGGGTCGCACTGGAAGTACATCCGCTGCACGGTCTCGGTGCGTTGGCTGATGAGCGCGAAGCCGTTCTCCGAGTTGGCATAAATCAGTTCGTCGGAACTGCGCGGCGCCTCGGCGAGAATGCCGAACCAGGCGAACGGGTACTCGTGGAAGTACCACTTGCGGTGCGCCTCGGGGATCTGGAAGCGGCAGTGGCTGCGTGAGCCGTCCGCCCCGGTGATGAAGTCGGCCTGCAGTTCGTACTCGACGCCGTCGGCGTCCGTGAACCAGACCTTGGGCTTGTCCCCGATGCCGTGGACGGTGGTATCGGTGACGCTGTAGCGCACGTCGCCGCCGTCGGCCTCCCTGCGGGCGGCGAGGTCCATGAAGACGTCGGTCTGCGGGTAGAGCCAGACAGACTCCCCCACGAGCTCCTTGAAGTCGATGCGGTGGCTTTCTCCGTTGAACCGCAGCTCAATCCCGTCATGCCGGTCCCCTTCGCGCAGCACCCGGTCGGACACGCCGCTGTCCACCAGCATGTTGACCGTGCCGTGCTCCAGGATGCCGGCGCGGACTGTCTCGGAGATTTCCTGCCGGCTGCGGATCTCGATCACTGTGGATTCGATGCCGGCCTTGGCCAGCAGGTGGGACAGCATGAGCCCCGCGGGGCCGGCGCCCAGGATGGCCACCTGGGTGGTGATGGTCTGTCGTGCCATGGGTATTCCTCGCTCCGTTGCGTATGCCCAAAGGCCGGGGCCCGGGCGGAAGGTGGTTGCTGGCTAACAGTGTGCGCGTAACTGTGTGTCCGGCGTTACATATATTCCGCTGAATGGAATGTCTCCTGCTCAGTCCGTCTCCTCGCTGAGCCGCCGCGCGATGCCGCGCGCCGCTGTCTGGAGCGCGGGCACCAGAGCCTGCATGCGCATCTCCCGCAACGGAACAACGACGCCGATCGCCGCCACCGACCGCTTCTGGCCGTCGAGCACGGGGACGGCTATGCCCCAGGTGTCTGAATCGATTACACCGGCCAGTTCGGCGAACCCCTGATGTGCTGCCTCCGCCAGCATCCCGCGCACCTCGTCGCGGCTCACCTTTCCGCTGGGGTCGGCAAACTGGTCCAGGTATTCCGCCTGGACATGCTTGGGCTGGTGCGCCATAAGGGCCAGCCCGGCCGACGACACATGCACCGGCATGCGGCCCGCGATCTGCGCGCGGTTGGCCACAGATCCCCGCCGGGAGAGCCGCTCCACAAACAACGCTTCCCAGCCGTCGAGCACCGCGAGGTTAACGTTCTGGTTCAAAACATGCTGGATGTCCTCCATGAAAGGCATCGCCGCCTGCCGCAGGGCGAGCGTTCGCGAATTGCGGTTCACCAGCTCCCACAGCCGCAACCCAAGGCTCACCGACCCACCCGGGCCCGTTTCCAGAAGGCCGTGCGCGGCCAGCTGCCGCACCAGCCGGTGAGCCGTGGTGAGGGGCAGGTCCGCGCGCTGCGCGAGCTCGGACAGCTGCAGCACGGTGACCCCGGCAGGGAACGCTGCGATAACCCGCACCACCCGGTCCACCACGGAATCCCCGGACACCGAATTTGCCATGCAGAGCTGCTTCCATTGAATGGTTTGGGTTGTCCCAGATTACACTCCCCGGTGATACAAATCTCAGCAGCCCCCTTTCGCCTGCGATACCAAAAGCTTCTACCGGACAATGAGGTTCCCCATGTCAACGCTCTCTGTTGCCCGCCGCTCCCAATGGCCCGTCTGGCTTTGCTGGCTGGCGATGGTCCTGGACGGATTCGACCTGGTGGTGCTGGGCACCGTCATCCCCACGCTGATCAAGACGCACGAGCTGGGGTTCGACGCCATTGGGGCCACATACGCAGCCACCATCTCCCTCGTAGGCGTTGGCATCGGTGCGCTCTTCATTGCCCCGCTCTCCGACCGGATGGGGCGGCGCCGCCTCCTCGTGGCCTGCGTGGCGTGGTTTTCGCTGTTCACGATCGCGGTGGTCTTCGCCCCCAACGTCGCCGTTTTCGGCATTTTCCGCCTCCTCGCCGGGCTGGGCCTGGGCGCCTGCCTCCCGGCCGCGCTGGCGTACATGAATGATTACGCCCCGGCGGGAACTGCCGGCAAGTCCACCACCAGGACCATGACCGGCTACCATGTGGGCGCCGTCGCCACCGCGTTCCTGGCCATCCTGGTGGTGCCGGACTGGCGCATTATGTTCGTTGTCGGCGGCGTGGCCGGCTTCGCCCTGGTCCCGCTGCTGTGGTTCCGGCTGCCGGAGACCCTGCCGCCGGCGCACGCACAAGCGGCGCATGCACAAACGGTGTCCGCAGAGCACGTTAGCGCTGAGCCGGAACCTGCGACGGATGGGTCCGCTGCCGCGGCCCGTGGCTCCCAGGCAAGCTTCCGCGACCTCACCCGCAAGCCCTATCCGCTGGTGGCCCTGGGAATCGCGGTGGCATCATTCATGGGGCTTCTGCTCGTGTACGGTCTGAACACCTGGCTGCCGCAGCTCATGGCCTCCGCCGGATACACGGTAAGCGCCGGCCTGGTACTGCTGCTGGTCCTGAATGTCGGCGCCGTCGTGGGCCTGATCGTTGCGGGCATCCTGGCGGACAAGCACGGCACCAAGAAGATTGTCCTGTTGTGGTTCGGCCTGTCCGCAGTGTTCCTCGCCGTCCTCAGCATCAGGGTCCAGAGTGAACTGCTGCTCAACGCGGCCGTGTTCGTGACCGGCGTCTTCGTCTTCAGTTCCCAGGTCCTGGTCTACGCCTGGGTCAGCCAGCTGTTCCCGGCCCGGCTGCGCGGCACCGCGCTGGGCTTCGCCGCAGGCGTGGGCAGGTTCGGTGCCATCATGGGACCGGCCGTCACCGGCACGCTGGTGGCCGCGGGCATCGCCTATCCATGGGGCTTCTACGTCTTTGCCGCCGCTGCAGTCCTCGCGGCCGCTGCATTGGTGGCCGTCCCGCATGCGATCGCCGCGGCACCAACCCGGGAGGCCGCCGTCGAACGCTCATGAGCCAGCCTCTTCCGCCGGCGGCAACGGCGAGTACCCTAAGGACGGTAAGTTCCCTTATCATCTTGGAGGCTGACCCCATGACTGACCGGATCGCAGACATCTGGGGCGAACGGACACCGCACGGAAGCGGGCAGGCATGGCCTGAGCGGGTTGACCAGGTCCTGGCCGAAGGGCTGGCGGACGGCGACGTGGACCGGTGGGTACAGTCCGCCTGCGTCCTGTGCAGCAACGGGTGCGGCTGCGACATCGCCGTCAAGGACGGGAAAATGGTGGGCATCCGCGGCCGTGCGCAGGACCGGGTGAACCGCGGGCGGCTGGGGCCCAAGGGCCTCTACGGCAGCTGGCAGGGCGTGAAGCAGCGCGACCGCCTGACCCGCCCGCTGATCCGGGTGGACGGCAAGCTGGTGGAAACCGACTGGGACACCGCCATGGGCCGGATCGTGGAGCGCAGCAAGGAACTCCTGGCCAGCAAGGGCCCGCTCAGCCACGGCTTCTACACCAGCGGCCAGCTGTTCCTGGAGGAGTACTACGCACTGGGCATCCTCGGCAAGGCCGGAATCGGCACACCGCACATGGACGGCAACACCCGGCTTTGCACAGCCACCGCCGCTACAGCCCTAAAGGAGTCATTCGGCGCGGACGGGCAGCCGGGCAGCTACGAGGACGTGGACCACTGCAGCGCCATTTTCCTCTACGGCCACAACATGGCGGAAACGCAGACGGTCCTGTGGGCCCGCGTCCTTGACCGGCTTGACGGGCCCAACCCGCCAAGGCTCGTGTGCGTCGACCCTCGCGACACGGAGGTGGCCCGCCGCGCCGATGTGCACCTTGCGGTCCATCCGGGCACCAACCTTGCCCTCATGAACGGCCTCATCCGCGAGGTGTTGGCCAACAACTGGATCGACGAGGAGTACATCAGGCAGCATACGGCCAACCTGGAGCAGCTGCGCAGCGTGGTGGAGCCGTGGACCCCGGAGAAGGTCGCGGAGACCTGCGGCGTGGATGCTGCCGATGTGCGCCGCGCCGCCCGGATCTTCGGAACCGAGGAGAGGGTGCTTTCCACGGTCCTGCAGGGCTTCTACCAGTCGGCCCACGCCACGGCGTCGTCCTGCCAGGTGAACAACCTGCACCTGCTGCGCGGCATGCTGGGCAAGCCGGGCTGCGGGCTGCTGCAGATGAACGGCCAGCCCACGGCCCAGAACAACCGGGAATGCGGGGCCGACGGCGACCTGCCGGGCTTCCGCAACTGGGAGAACCCGCAGCACGTCGAGGACCTGGCCCGGCTGTGGAACGTGGATCCGGCCATCATTCCGCACTGGGCACCGCCGACGCATGCACTCCAGATCTTCCGGTACGCCGAGCAGGGGTCCATCAAGCTGCTGTGGATTTCGGCGACGAACCCGGCCGTGTCCATGCCGCAGCTGGAACGGATCCGGCACATCCTGGAAAAGGAGAGCCTGTTCCTGGTGGTGCAGGACATCTACCTCACGGAAACGGCCCAGTGCGCCGATGTTGTTCTCCCTTGCGCTGCGTGGGGGGAGAAAACCGGGACCTTCACGAACGCGGACCGCACGGTCCACCTGTCCGAGAAGGCCGTGGAACCGCCCGGCGAAGCGCGCAGCGACCTCGACGTTTTCCTCGACTACGCCCGCCGGATGGGGTTCACGGACAGGGACGGGCAGCCGCTGCTGGACTGGTCCGGGCCCGAGGACGGCTTCGAGGCCTGGAAGGAGTGTTCGCGTGGCCGGCCCTGCGACTACACGGGCCTCAGCTATGACAGGCTGCGCGGCGGCAGCGGCATCCAGTGGCCCTGCACCGAAAGCCAGCCGGACGGGACCGGGCGGCTGTACACGGACGGAAAATTCCCCACCGCCCCCGAGTACTGCGAGTCCTTCGGCCACGACCTCCTCACCGGCGCCACCACCGGCGAGACGGAGTACAAGGCAACGGTGCAGCCCGGGAAGGCCTGGCTCAAGGCGCTCGACTACACGCCCCCGCACGAGGAACCCGACACCGACTACCCGCTGCGCTACACCACCGGCCGCACCGCGTACCACTTCCATACCCGGACCAAGACCGGCAGGAGCCGCCGCCTGAACGGTGCCGCCCCCGAGCCGTGGATCGAGATGTCCGTCGAGGACGCCGCCCGCACGGGCTGCCAGGAGGGGGACATCGCCAAGGTGACGTCACGCCGCGGCAGCCTCGAGGTTCCGGTGCGCGTGGGGGACATCCGGCCCGGCACGGTCTTCGCACCGTTCCACTACGGGTACTGGGACATGCCCGACGGCGGTGCTGCCGCCGGCACCGGGACCGGGGATCCCGCCGTCGTAAATGCCGACGGCCACCACAGGGCAGCCAACGAACTCACCATCACCGAATGGGACCCGGTGTCCAAGCAGCCCGTGTTCAAGAACGCGGCCGTGCGGGTGGAAAAGCTCCGCAGCGGCGACGGCCCCTCGAAGGCCCCGGACACCACCGCGTCCCGCCGCGCAACAGGAGGCCAGCGATGAAACTGCCTGTCTACATCGGCCTGCTGGACGAGGCGGAGGCCACCCTCGCGTCGTCATTCCGGGTAGTGGCGGACGGCCATGGGGACGAACCCGACGTGCACTTCATCCTCCAGACCTTCGCCAAGAAGTGCGACGCGCACCGGGAGGCCCTGAAGCCGGTCATCGCACGCTACGGCGAGGACGTCGAGGGCGAGGAGGAGCACCGGCTGACAGCCAACGGCGTGCAGGAGGTCCGTTCGGGGCCGCTGGCGCTGATGCTTGACCTGCAGGACCTGTACGTCCTGGTCAACCACATCGACGTCACGTGGATGATGGTGGGCCAGGCGGCGCAGGGTGATCAGGACAAGGAACTCCAGGGAGTGGTGAAGGACTGCGAGGGCGACTCGCAGCTGGAAATCAGGTGGCTGCAGACCAGGATGAAGCAGGCCGCACCGCAGGCGCTCCTGGTCGCCGAATAGCCCTTACCGGGCGGCTGCCCCCGCCGGCGTCCGCCGCGACAGCCGGGCCCACACGGCGGGGGCCAGCACCACGGCGATGCCCACCACGGCACCGATCACCGTCTCCACGATCCGGTCGCGCAGCAGGATGCCCGGCGCTGCAGGCGAGACGAGCAGCGTGGAGCTCAGGGCCAGCGGCGTCACGAACACCTGGGCCAGCACGTAGTTCCGGGCGATGAAGAGCTCGGCGCCGAACTGGCAGATGGCGATTACCAGGACTGTCTGCCACGGCACCGGCTGCAGCAGCAGGATGCCCGCCAGCAGGGTCAGGCCCAGCACCGTGCCGATGATCCTCTGGACGCCGCGTGCGATGCGGTGCCTCGTGGTGCGTCCCACCAGCGGAACCACGGCTGCCACCATGGCCCAGTAGTTGTGCCCGAACCCGAGCCGCTGGCCGATAAGTGTGGCAAGGGTACCGGCGAGCCCGGCGGCCACGAGGTAGCCCACCGCCTCGAGCCGGGCCGCACGCTTCTCCTCCACGGTCAGCCGGACCGGTGCCGGCATCTCCCACGGGGTGCGGTGGCTCCGCAGCACGCGGGAGGACAGCCCTACCGCCAGGCAAAAGAGCGTGGTCAGGACGGAAACCAGCATGCCCTGCCACAGCGGCGGCTGGTTGGGGATGGATGCTATTGCGGCGAACGCGAAGATGTGGAACAGCGAGCCCGCGGGCCGGTGCCGCCACCGCGCGATTACCAACGAGCAGCCGCCTGCCACGAGTGTTGTGGCCAGCACCTGCAGCCAGATGCCGGCCTCCTGGGACAGGCCGCCGCCGTGCACGGCACGGGCGGTCAGCGTGGCCAGGAGGATCACCAGGAGCATGAGCGCGCCGGCCCGGACCTGGATGAAGAACCGTTTGCGGTGCAGCTCACCGCGGCCGTAAATGCCGGTGAAGGCGCCGAAGGATGCAAAAATCGCCAGGTCCAGGCGTCCCAGCAGCACCAGGGTGATCAACGGCACGAACACGCCCACGGCGCACCGCATGGCGACGTGATGGTCTTTGTTTGCGGGGGCAAGGGTGAACATCTCGGCCAGCAGCTTCACGGGGGAATCGCGCCTTTCGTTGCAGTTTGGAGCTGACGACGGCGGCCCTGGCGTCCGCTTTCCAGTTTAACGGGGGGCGGCCCCCGGCTTTCCGCCCGGGGCCGCCCGCGGTCCTGTTGCCTTCGTCTCGTCCCTGCCGGTTCCGAAGGGGCACCTACTTCGTGGCGTTTCTGCGTGCGTCCACCGTGACCACTTCGAAGGTCTTGGCGTTGGGCACCCCAAACTTCGCATTCACGGCGGCGAGGGTGTCATCGAAGAGGGCGGCCGTCGTCGGGATGTTGAAGTGGGGGCTCTTGATGACTTCCCGCAGCTTGGCGGTGGATTCGTGGAAGTTCACGCGGAGCCGGCTGATCTGGTTGGACATGTTCTGCACGGCCCAGACGGTGTTGCCCTTGACCAGGACGCCGTCGACGTTGGGCACCTTCACGCCCTTAATTGCGGTGCTGGCGCCGGTGCGCGGGCTGACCGTGTACAGTGCCGCGTTGCCCGAGTGGGCGACGACCAGCCGGCGGGCGTCGCGTGAGTAGGCGATGCCGTTGAGGTTGAACTGCTTGCTGGTGTCTGCCGCGGGGCCCTTCAGTGCCAGTGTGCGAACGCTGCCGAGGTCGCCGTCGTCGTCCATCGGAATGAAGTAGAGCTCAGCCCGCCGGGAATTGGTGAACCACGCCCCCTGGTCCGTGAGCGCCACGTCGTTGATGAAGGCTTCCTTCCTGGTCAGCTGGTAGGTCCTGACGGTCTTTCCGTTGTCGGTGTTGTACACGTACGCCTGCCCGGTGGGGCCGCCGGCCACGAACAGCAGATCGTTGTGCCGGTCGGCCTTCATGCCCACGGCCACCCTGCCGTTGGGGGCATCGATGAACCTGGTCGCCTTGTCCTTGCGGATGTCGCCGCGGTAGATGTCCCCGGTGACCAGGTCGCCGGCAAAGAATTTGGTGCCGCCGGCGGCGGCGATGCCCTCGGCACCCTTGGCGCCGTCCAGCCGGATGACCGGGGCAATATGGTCTGAGTCTCCGGCGGAAGCGACCGGCGCGGGGACCAGAAGCGCGGCGAGGGCGAGGAGCCCTGCGGCGGCACGGCGTGTGTGACCTGAACTGAGGCTGATGGGCATGGCGGTGCTCTCCACGAGTCGACTTTTCCGTGCGAGCAGGCCGTTGTACGGGAGCTCCGCACGCTGGTCCCTTCAGTTTAAGGACCCGGCGGGAGGCTGGCCATAGCCGGAGGAGACCCCGCGGCAACGTCCCCCCGGTCCCGAGTTTTTGTACAGATAATGGCCGCTAAAGGCCCTTTAACCCGCGGTATCTGGACGAAAACTCCATTCAAACGGATGTTTTCGCGGATCGGAACTTGCAGGCAATCCGCCGGTAACAGGCGCCCGGCAGGCTGGCATCATGAAGCCCCGCCCGCGGACCCGTCCCGCATCGAACCGTCAATTGCCGAACACAGCAGCAGAACTCAGCTGCGAGGTCTGCGGGCAGATGCCGGAGCCCACCAAGACCCGCCTCACCGTGGCCAACGTGGCCGTGATGCTGCCGATCGAACTGCTGGTGCACGCGCTGGTGGTGCAGACACACCTGCCCTACGTGGCCAAGGTGCTGGTCCTGACGCTGACGGCCACCGTCCTGGTGATCTGGGTGGCCGAGCCGTCCGCCGCACGGATCCTGCGGCGCTGGCTCCACGCTCCTGCGCTTCGCCACCGGCGGCGCCTCGGCACGGCGCCTGCGCTGTGGCGCGCCAGGACGGTGCTCCGCGACGAGCCCGGCTCCCTGAAGCGGATCACCAGATCGCTGGCCTTACTGGACACCAACATCCTGGGCATCCACGTCCATCCGCTCCGGGGCGGGGTGATGGACGAATTCGTGCTGTCCTCCCCGGGCGGGGTCAGCGAGCGCCAGCTGCTGGAGGCACTGGCCGACGGCGGCGGACGGAGCCCGCAGGTCTGGCCCACCACCGCCCTGGCCATGGCCGACGGCCAGACCAAGGCGCTGAGCCTGGCCGCCCGGATCGCCGCATCTCCGGGGGAGCTTCCGCTGGCCGTGGCGGAACTGCTCTCCGCCCGGATCCTTGACCCGGGCAGCGAATCGGCCTGCCATGCCCTATCCAACGGCAGGGAAACGAACGACGCCGGCACCCTCCTGAAGATTCCCACCGCCTGGCACGGACCCATCACCTTCTTCCGTCCCGGCGAGCCGTTCACACCGGCCGAGTCGGCCCGTGCCCACCGGCTCGCCGAGCTCGCAGAAATCCTGGCGCACCGTGGGGATTACCGGGACGGGGAGGCGCACCGGGACGGGAAAGCGCAGGGGGCCGGGGACTCCCACACAGCCGCTCTCATTTCCGGGCCGGACGGGTCCCCAGCAGCATGTTCAGCCCCCAGCCAATGAGCGTGGTCATCACCACCGCGGCAGCAACGGACAGCAGCTGCGGCGGCGTGGTGAGGATGCCGAGGCTGATGATCAGCGTGGTGGCTCCGGCCGGCGGATGCGGCAAGCCGATCCACGTCAGCACCAGGGTGGTGAGCGCCACCGACAGCGCCCCGCTGATCACGTGCAGCAGCGTCAGTCCGCCCACCGGGGCGGATGGCTGGCCCTGCAACCCGAACGCGTACAGGCACAGCGCGCCGGCCAAGAGCCCGACTCCGTGCCCGACGAGGGCGTTGACCGGCCGCG
Source organism: Arthrobacter sp. NPDC057388 (assembly GCF_042668165.1). Classification (NCBI taxonomy): domain Bacteria; kingdom Bacillati; phylum Actinomycetota; class Actinomycetes; order Micrococcales; family Micrococcaceae; genus Arthrobacter; species Arthrobacter sp. NPDC057388. The sequence continues at coordinate 13,160 of NZ_JBHVBL010000008.1, read as the reverse complement.
CCGCTTCCTGCTCAGGGGATTCGAAGAACAGCATCACCGTGGGGCCGAGGCTTGGGAAAAGCCACGGGAGATGGAGGACGACGCCGACGACCCCGCAGAGCCCCAGCACCACGACCACCAGGGCAGCCGCATAAACACCAGCCCCGAGCCCGTCCCATTGGCCTTTCATTCGCTCCAGCAAAGAAGCCTGTGCCATCGCTGATCCTCCTGGGTCCTGCAGCACCATTTCATCCTGCGTTGTGGTGACCCGTACCCAGGCAGCGGCCGACTTACCCTCACCCCAAGGAACCTGCCCCCACTGCGCCGAAGAAGCTGCCCGGTCCGAAGCTGTGCAGCCTAGAACCCGGACGGGTGGCGGGGCGTGTAACCCTCTTCGAGGCGCTTGATCTCGGACTCGGTCAGGTCAAGCCCGACGGCGGCAGCGGCGTCGTCGATGTGGCGCTCCTTGGTAGCCCCGACGATGGGCGCGGTGACTGCGGACTTGCCTGCGGTCCAGGCCAGGGCGATTTGCGCCATCGGAACGCCGCGTTCGTCCGCAACGGCGGCCACCGCATCGACGATGGCCTTGTTGGCCGCCTCGTCCTGCTTGTACAGTCCCTTGCCGAATTCGTCCGTGTCCTGCCGGATCCCGGAGCCGGCGGCACCCCACGGCCGGGTCAGGTTTCCGCGCGCCAGCGGGCTCCAGGGGATGACACCCACGCCGGTCGCCTGGCAGAACGGGTGCATTTCGCGCTCCTCCTCACGTTCGAGGAGGTTGTACTGGTCCTGCATGGACACAAACCTGGTCCAGCCGTACAGCTCTGCCACATGCTGCATCTGCGCGAACTGCCACGCCCACATGCTTGACGCCCCGATGTACCGCGCCTTGCCCGCCTTCACGACGTCGTGCAGCGCCTCCATCGTCTCTTCGATCGGGGTCACCGGGTCGTAGCGGTGGATCTGGTAGAGGTCCACGTAGTCGGTGCCAAGCCGGGTGAGGGAAGCGTCGATCTCGTGCATGATCGCGGCGCGGCTTAGCCCGCTGCCGTTGCGCGCCTGGCGCATCCGGCCATGGACCTTGGTGGCAATCTGGATCTCTTCGCGGGGAGCCAGTTCCTTGAGCAGGGTGCCGGTGATCTCCTCGCTGGAGCCCGCGGAGTACACATTTGCGGTGTCGAAGGTGGTGATTCCGGCTTCGTAGGCCCGCCGTACAAACGGCCTGGCTTCGTCGAGTCCCACGCTCCACCCGTGCGACCCCTTGCCCGGGTCGCCGTAGCTCATCATGCCCAGGACCACGGCGCTGATTTCCAGCCCGGAGTTTCCCAGTCGGACCGTTTTCATTCGGTTCTCCTTTTCGATGTCTTGCCCTTCGCCCGCAGTCACAATCCGTTTTTTCGGATGCCGCGGCCGACTTTCCCTAAAACCCTTGACAGTGTCCCACGCCACTCCTTACCTTGATTTTGGGATCCCAAAACGGGATCCCAAAAGGCAAGATCCTTCCGCCGGCGCCACCCCAACAAAACTCGCCCTCCGGAGATCCCGCCACGCGGCCGCACCGCCCTCATAACTCATCCCCCTTCCCTGTCCGCACCCTTCCCGCAAAGGAGAAGCTGTGTCTCTCCCAGATACTGAAGCAGTGACATCCCAGACCCAAGCCGCCGATTCCCGCGGCAACAAGCCCGGAAAGGACGTCGTGCAACGGCGCACCAACGTCCGCTGGAAACTGTTTCTGTTGCTGCTCGTCCTGGTCGCCGTCAACTACATCGACCGCGGCTCCATCTCCGTGGCGCTGCCCATCATCCAAAAGGAGTTCAACCTCGCCCCGGAGCTCGTTGGCCTCCTGCTCTCGGCCTTTTTCTGGACTTACGCCCTGATGCAGATCCCGGTCGGCCTGCTGATCGACAAGTTCGGCCCCCGCAAGGTCATGACCGCCTCCTGCGTGGGCTGGGGTGCCGCCACTGCGGCCTCCGGCATGGCCGGCGGCTTCCTCAGCATGTTCATCGCCCGCCTGGGCATCGGCGTCACCGAAGCCGGCGTCATGCCGGCCGGCGGCAAGCTGAACGCCATCTGGATGCACAAGTCGGAGCGGGGCCGCGGCGCCACCATCCTCGACGCCGGTGCTCCACTCGGGGCCGGGCTGGGCGGCATCCTCATCGCCGGGCTCATCGCGGCCACCGGCAGCTGGCGGACGTCCTTCGTCATCGCCGGCGCCGCCACCGTCCTCATGGGCCTGGCCGTCTGGTGGTACGTCCGCGACAATCCCCGCCAGCACCGCGGCGTCAACGCAGCCGAGGCCGATTACATCGAGGCCTCCCACGCCGAGGAGGACGCCGAGGCGCAAAGGGAAGGCAGCCAGGGCAAGCGCGCACTGCTCCCGTACCTGAAGTTCCGCTCGTTCTGGGCGATGTGCTTTGGCTGGCTGGGCTTCAACGGCGTCTTCTACGGCCTGCTCACCTGGGGTCCGCTGTACCTCGCCCAGGCCAAGGGCTTCGACCTGAAGACCATCGGCTGGTCCACCTTCGTCATCTTCGGCGCCGGCTTCGTCGGTGAAATCCTGGGCGGCACCATCGCCGACAAGTGGCGCGCCTCCGGTGCCTCCGCCAACCGCGTCATGCGGACGCTGCTGGGGATCTCCAGCGTCGTGGTGGTGGGCGGCCTCGTCGGGGTGACCGTCGTCGCTGACCCGACCACCGCCGTCGTGCTTCTCTCCGTGGTGATGTTCTTCCTCCGCTGGGTGGGCCTGTTCTGGAGCATCCCGGCCATCCTGGGCGGCCGCACCAACGCCGGTGTCCTGGGCGGGGCGATGAACTTCAGCGGCAACATCTCCGGCTTCGTCACCCCGATCGCCGTCGGCCTGATCGTTGGCGCCACCGGTTCCTACACCTGGGCACTGCTCTACTTCGTGGGATCCGCAGTGATCATGGGCGCCTCCGTGCTCACGCTGAACTACAACAAGCGGCTGCCTGTCTAAGCTGGCAGCAAGCCCGACTCCCGCCCGCCGGGAACGCACGCCACACCAAGAATCCGAATGGAGCACCATGCTTACCGCAGAAGACACCCAGGACAAGGAACGCCCCCTCCGCGAGGCTGTCCGGGACACGCTCCGCACCAGGATCTTCGAGGGGCACTACGTTCCCGGCACCCGGCTGGTGGAACGCGACCTCGCCGCCGAGTTCAACGTCTCCCGGCTTCCCGTCCGGGAGGCTTTGCGGATGCTCCGCCAGGAGGGGCTCATCAGCGACCGGGGGGCACGGGGCGCCGAAGTCAGCACGCTCAGCCCCAAAGACGTGGAGGACCTCTTCGACGTCCGGCAGTCCCTGGAAGTGCTGGCCTGCCGGCTCGCCGCCATGCGCGCCACGGCCGAGGACCTTGGCCGCCTTAAGGGGCTGCTGGATGAGGCCGCCAGCTGCCTGGCCCGGGGCGCGGTCATCGAGGCGCACCGGGCCAACAGCGAATTCCACGACGCCATCACCGGCATCGCCGACAACAACTTTCTCAAATCCGCACTGGAACCCCTGCAGGGGCGCATGCACTGGCTTTTCCGCCACGTCAGCGACCTGCCGGAACTGATCCAGGAACACCGTGACCTGTACGAGGCCATCGCCAGCGGCGACCCCGACCGCGCCGCCGCCCAGTCGGCCTCGCACATCGGCAAATACCGCGAACAGTTCCCCGAGGACTTCCAGAAAACGGAACCAGCCCTGCACCGGAAGAAAAAATGAAACTTCTTGTCATTAACCCGAACATCAGCAAGGACGTCACCGCGCTGATCGAATCCGAGGCCCTGCGCTCGGCCTCGCCCGGCACCAGCCTGATAGTCCGTACCGCCGGCCACGGCGTGGAGTACATCGAAACGGGCTTTGAATCGCTTATCGCCGCGGGCGCGGTGGCCGAGATCATTGCCGAATACACGGCGGACTCCAGCGAGGAGGACGGCATCGACGGCGTCGTCGTGGCCGCCTTCGGCGACCCGGGAATGCCGGCCCTGAAAGAGCTCGCCGACGTGCCCGTCATCGGCATCACCGAAGCCGCCCTCTGCGCCGCCGCACTGCAGGGCCAGCGCTTCTCCATCATTGCCATCTCAGACCGGATCCGGCCCTGGTACCGGGACTGCGTGGAGCACTTCGGCCTCGGCGGACGGCTGGCCTCGATCCGCTCCATCAACGAAAGCCTGAACGGTATCGGCTCCGTGCAGCAGGACTTCAAGGAGACCCTCCTGGCACTCAGCCGGCAGGCCGTCGCGGAGGACGGAGCCGACGTCGTCATCCTCGCCGGAGCGCCCCTGGCCGGGCTGGCCCGCGAACTCCGCGGCCAGATCCCCGTCCCCGTGGTGGACGGCATTTCCGCCGGCATCCGGATGGCCGAGGCCGTCGTCGAGCTTCAGTCCGGCCTGCACCGGGCCGGCGCCTTTGCCCCGCCGCCGGTCAAGGCGCGGAAGGGCTTGCCCGGAAACCTCGACGCCGCGTTGACCGCCATCCAGACGGCGGCACACGCCGCGGCCCCCACGAACTAGATCCCTCAGCTTCCCAGTCAGGAGGACACCGATGTCCCGCATCCCCGAACTCGTCATCGCCAACGGCACCGTGGTCAACAGCTTTGGCCGCAGGCACGCCCACGTCGTGGTCAGTGGCGGCAAAATCACTCAGCTCATCGATGCCGCCGAGCCCGCACCCGAGGCGCTGCTCACCATTGATGCGGCCGGCCAGCTGGTGATCCCCGGCGGCGTGGATGGACACTGCCACGTTGCCCAGGTGACCGGCCGTTTCCGTACCCTGGACGATTACCGGACCACCTCAACCGCTGCTCTTTGGGGCGGCACCACCACCATCATCGACTTCGGCATCCCCCGCGACGCCCGCGAGACCCCGCTGGCGGCGGTGCTCAACAAGAAGGAACTGGCGCGGGAGTCCCGCTGCGATGTGGCACTGCACGGATCGGTGATCAGCTGGGACGAAACCGTGCCGTGGCAGCTCGAGCAGCTCGCCGCCGAGGGCGTCCGCTCCGTGAAGATGTACACCACCAACCGCGGCACCACCATGGCCGACGGCGACACCATACTGAAGGTGATGCGCGAAATGGTCCGGCTGGACGGGCTCACCTACATCCACGCCGAGCACGATCCCATCATCAGCGACTGCACCGCACAGCACGCCGACGACGGCCGGATCGGCATCGAGCACCTGCACCGCACCCGTCCGGAACTGGCCGAGGAAATCTCCGTCAAGGAAACCCTGGCCATGGCCCAGTACACGAAGGCACCGGTGTACTTCGTGCACCAGTCCACACCCGGCGCCGTCGACCTGGTCACCGAGGCACGGTCCCGCGGCCAGGAGGCCTACTCGGAGACCTGCCCGCACTACCTCACGCTCGATGACACCGTCTACGGCTCGGCCTTCCCCGAGTGGTACGCCTGCTGCCCGCCCATGCGCAGCCCGGAAACGGTCGCCGCGCTCAAGGAACGGCTGGCAGCCGGGGCCATCCACACCGTGTCCTCCGACCATTCCTGCTACGACCTGACCCAGAAGCGGGAACGCACCGACGATGTCCGTGCCATGCCGCACGGCCTGCCCGGCGTGGAGACCCGCATGCCCGTAACGTTCACGGCCATGGCCGCGTCCGGCAGCAGCGTCGAGGAATTCGTCGAGGTCTTCTCCGCCGGTCCGGCCCGCATCAACGCCCTGCCCGGAAAGGGGAGCATCGCCGAAGGCTTCGACGCCGACCTGGTCCTCTTTGATCCGGCCGAGCAGCGGACCGTCGACGGCAGCGCCCTCCACATGGGCACCGACTTCTCGCCGTTCGACGGCCGCACGCTGTCCGGCTGGCCCGCTGTCGTGATTTCCGCAGGCACCGTGGTACTCGACCGGGAGGGCTTCCATGACCCGGGCGCCGTGGGCCGCTTCGTGGCCCGGAACGGATTCCGGGAGCACCACGCCGCCATTGCCGATCTCTCCCCCGCGACCCTCTAGGAGCCCGCCATGACTGCCGTAAAACGCAACACCCGGGTCGGCATGATCGTCCCGTCGTCCAACACATGCCTGGAGCCGCAGAGCTACCGGATCCTGGGCGACCGCACCGACGTGACCATCCACTTCACCCGGATACCCGTCACCCGGATCGCCCTGGACAGTTCCTCGGACAGGCAGTTCGATCCTGCCGTCATGCGCGAAGCCGCAAGGCTGCTGGCGACGGCGGACGTGGACGTGATCGCCTGGAACGGCACCTCCGGCTCCTGGCTCGGGTCCGGCCACGACCATGAACTGGTCCACGAGATCACCGACGCCACCGGCATCCCCGCCACGACGTCCACGCTGGCGTACCTCGAGGCTTTCCGGGTGTTCGGCACGGAACGGATCGGGCTGTTCACGCCGTACACCGAGGACGTCAACCGCGCCATCATCGGGTCCTACGAGCGGGACGGGATCAAGACCGTCAGCCACCGCTGCCTGGGCCTGAGCGACAACGAGTCCTTCGGCCGGGTCACCGACGACGAGATGCGCCCGGGCTCCCTCGAGCTTGCGGCCGACGCCCCGGACGCCCTGATCTATCTCTGCACCAACCTGTACGGCGCCAACATCGCGGCGGAGATCGAAGCGGGCACCGGCGTTCCGGTGCTCGACTCCGTGGCCGTAACGCTGTGGCACTGCCTCAAACTTGCCGGGTCCCCCTTGCTCGCACCAAGGTGGGGCAGGCTGCTCGCGGACTGATCCGCCCGCCGTGCCGCCCCCGGGCGCGGCAGCAGCCCAGGCAAGACCGACGGCGGCCCGCCCACTGGGAGCGGGCCGCCGTCGAACCCTAAACAGGAAGCTACATCCGGACCTTTAGCGCGCCGGGATCCACCCAGATGGTGAGGTGTTTGACGGTGCCTACATGGTCGCCGTCGAGCTGGAATTCCTCCTCTTGTTCCAGGCTCACTTCGACCTTCTTGCCCTGGAAATACTCTGCAGATTCCTTCTGGTTCTTCCGGCGGCCGAAGATGCCGGCCGCAACGCCGAGCCAGCCGAAGTGCCCGCGGGGGGCAAGGACCAGCAGGTCCAGCACGCCGTCGTCCACCTTGGCTTCCGGGAATATCTCGATGCCGCCCATGATCCGGCCGCAGTTGCCGGCCATCACACTGCGGATCCGCCGTTTGACCGGATGCTTGCCCTCCACCCGTACCGTGGCCCGGACCGGTTTGCCCGGCAGCTTCCGGATTCCCGCTTCAACGTAGGCGAGCCAGCCCATCCGGTCCTTCAGTGCGTCCACGGTGTCGGCCATGATTGCAGCGTCGTAGCCCACGCCGGCCATGACCAGGAAGACGTTCTCGTCGTCGGACCCGTCAAAGGTGGTCCGGGCAACGTCCACCGTGCGCTCGGTGCCGTTCAGGACGTCGTAGGCGGCGGAGACGGGGTCGTTGATGTCCACGCCCAGGTTGCGGGCCAGCAGGTTGCCGGTCCCCAGCGGCACCAGTCCGATGGGCGTTTGCGTGCCGGCCAGCACCTCCGCCACGCACCTGACGGTGCCGTCGCCCCCCACGGCCATAACGACGTCGACACCCGCCTCGAGTGCCTCCCTCGCCTGTCCGACGCCCGGGTCCTCCGGCGTGGTCTCCAGCCACAGCGGCTCTGCCCACCCCTGCGTCTCGCAAAGCCGGAACAGCGAGGCTTTGAGGTCGGCACCAACAGCCTTGGCGGGGTTGACTACCACGGCGGCCCGTGGCGGCGAGGAAGCATTCTGGGCTGTCATGGCGTCCTTCGGCTGTGCGGAGGGCCCGAAGGCCCCGGAACTCACATCGTAACCGCGTTCCCGGATTCCGGGGACGAACCTGTCAATCCGGTTGCGGACTGCGGGTACTTCGGCGTTCCAGGACCGAGGTTCCTGCAGCCGCCAGGACGACTGCAGAAACCAGGAACAACACACCCTTCGGCTCCCCTGTCACGGCGATGCCGGCCGCGGCTGTGCCCGCAGACCCGGCGGCGATTTTGAGGGCCCCCACCCAGACGAACACCTGCCCCCGGATCTGCAGCGGGGCAAACTCGCTGCGGGCGGCCAGTGTTGCGGCGAAGAAGTACGAATTCAGAACCCCCGCCGCGGCGTAGGCGGCGATGGCCGGCAGAAAGGATGCCGGCAATGCCGCTACTGCGAGCGCCGCAGCCACCATTCCGGCCAGGCGGGTGACCAGCCGGTCGGCATCGCCGCGGAGCGGGCGGACCATCACCATCGCCGAACCCGCCAGGCCACCCAGCCCGTAGGCAGCCGTCAGGATACCGGCGGCGGCAGGCTGGACATTGAACACGGCGGTGGAGGCAACAGCGGCGATGGGCAGGGCCGCCACGGAGAACGCCACCGTCACAGTCAGGTACAGCATCCTCCGCAGTCGCCCCGTGGCAGCCATGATCCGCAGCGTCCGTACCGGCCCCGGAATGCCGGCTGCCCCCGCTACGGGCGGCGTGTAAGGGAGCAGACGGACGAGGCCGGCCGCCACGATCGTGGCCGAGGCCAGAATGAGTGCAGCCACTGCGGCTCCGGCCCATGCCGAGACCGCGGCCACGATGCCCGGGCCGATGGTTCCACCGATTCCGTAGGTGGCCACATCCCAGCCCTGGGCGCGGCGCTGGCTGGTCTGGTCCGGCCCGGCGATCGCGGGAAGCCGGCTGCTGATGCCGCCGGTGAGCAGCGGCCCGACCAGCCCCGAGGCCACCAGCAGGACCGCGGTAGCCGGCCACGCCACCGGGTACAGCAGCACGGCAGCCGCCAGGGTGGCTCCATGCCCAGCGCACGCCCGCGCGATCAGCACCCGTCCGTCGCGGCACGAGTCCAGGCTTCGGGCGATGAACGGCCCCAGCAGGTGGGGTCCGGTGATGCAGGCGCCGAGCAAGCCCGCGAGCCACCCTGGCCCGCCGGCTGTTGTGACCAGAAGGACAACCGCCAAAACGGCTCCGCCGTCCGCGGTGCGTGCCAGAGTGGCAGCCGCCACGTAGCGGGCCAATCCGGCGGCGGTCCCGGCCGGGGCCGGCCCAGTCTGCTTTTCCGGCAGGGGCTGCCCCGGTTGCTGTCCCGCTTGTTGCCCCGCCACGCGGTTCAGGCTATCCATCCCGCATCCGTTCAGGCGCCGAGTCCGGAGCGGCGCAGGGCCTCCTCGGCCTCGGTACGGCCGTGGGCGTCCAGGCTTTGCAGGGGTCGCGGCAGGCACGGCGCCTCCGCAAAGCCGAGCAGCTCGGCCATGGTGGCCACAACCCGCAGGCTCCCGTAGGTGCGGAAAAGGGTCCAGACAGGCTCCAGCGCGGCTGAAGCTTCCAGCGCCGCTTCGCCCTGGGCTGTCAGTTGGCCGCACAGTTGTCCGTCCTCCATACTGTCCTGCCGGCTGTACAGGGCAAGGTCAACAATCGCCCGGGCCGCCTTGGGAAACAGGCCCGCGATGACCGAATACCAGGCGTCACAGCCCGCGAGCAGGGCTTCCGCCGCGGCCCAGTCGCCGCTGATGCCCAGGGACACGTTCTCCGGGACTGCGGCGCGGAGCCGGGTGATGCGGCATGCGGCCTTTCCCGGTTCGGGCGGCGGGAACTTGACCGATGTGATGCCCGGCAGTTCGGCGATGCGGCCGTGGAGTTCATCGGAGAAGGTGAAACCGGTGGTTGCCGGGTTGTCGTACACCACAATCGGCAGCTCAGCGGCGGACGAGACCTCGCGGTAGAGGCCATAGACCTCATCCTCCTTCAGCCGCTGATAGGACACCGGTGCGAGGAGCAGCCCGGAGGCACCAGCAGACTGGGCATCCTCAACGCACTCGAGTACGTCGCGGGTGCGCATGGCACCAACGCCTGCCACCACGGGGGTCCCTCGGGCGGCGCCCACTGCGGCCTCCACCACCCTGCGGCGTTCCTCGCGGCGCAGGTAGGTGTAGATGCCCGTCGATCCCAGCACGCCGATGGAGTCCGCCCCGGCGTCAGCTGCCCGCGTGACCAGCCGCACCAGTGCGGCTTCGTCCACGCGGTCTCCAGCGAGCGGGGTCAGGGGGAATGCGCACAGGCCGGTCAACACATTCATGTCCTTTCTTGTGGCTGGTGGCTCCCTCCATGTTCACAGCACCCTTGGCCCTAGCATAGATCCAAGAATGGCTGATTCAGGAGTACCAAGATGGAAGCAGAATTGCCGCTGGTCCTCGACGGTGGGAGCCGCATTCCGCTGGCGGCCCAACTGGTCAGCCTGCTGCGGGAAGCCATCCTGAACGGAACCCTGAGGCCAGAGCACACGCTGCCGGCAACGCGCCGGCTGGCAGCAGAACTGGGAGTATCCCGCGGCGTGGTGGTCCGCGCCTACGAACAGCTCTCGGGTGAGGGATACCTGGAAAGCCGGGGATCTGCAGGCACCCGCGTGGCCGTGCGTTCCGACGGTCGCGGCGCGGTGCCCGAAAGCGTCCGGCCCGCCCCCGGCGCGGACGGTGACGGGATCATCGACCTCACCCCCGGGCGACCGTCCGGCGCACCCTTCCGCGACCGCGCCTGGCGGGCCGCCTGGCGGAAGGCCGTGTCCGAGCCGGTGGATGTTGAGCTTCCGCCCGCCTTCGGCCTGCCCGCACTTCGTACTGCTGTAGCCGACCATCTGGCAGCATCCCGCGGACTCACCGTGAGCGCTGACGACGTCATCATTACGGCGGGCACCAGTGACGCCCTGCAGCTGTCGGTGGCCGCACTCCGCCGCCAGACGAAGCGGCCTCCCCGCGTGCTGATGGAGGACCCGGGCTATCCGACGGCCAGGCGCGTGCTTACCGCGGCGGGGTCCGCCGTGCTGACGCTTCCTGTTGGTCAGGACGGGCTGGAAGCCGCCCAGCTTGCCGCGCTCGGTTCCTGCCCTGATGCCATCCTGGTCACCCCCAGCCACCAGTATCCCCTTGGCGGCCGGATGCCGGTCGGGGAACGCCTCGCGCTGCTGGAGTGGGCCGAGCCGAACCATGTGGTCATCCTCGAGGACGACTACGACAGCGAGTTCCGGCACCGCAGGATGCCCCTTCCCGCTCTCGCCTCGCTGCCCTCAGGCGCCGAGGTTGTCCTGGTGGGCACCTTCTCGAAGTCGTTGAGCCCCTGGCTGCGGTGCGGCTACCTCGTGGTCCGCGGCACAGTGGGGCGCCGCCTCAGGGATGCCAGGCTTGACCTCGGCACCCCTGTTCCCGGAGTGCTGCAGTCGGCGCTGGCAAACTACATCGCCGGCGGCGGCCTCGCCCGGCACATCGCCCGGGCACGGCGCCAGTACGCGCACCGCCGCGCGCTGCTGCTGGACCGGCTCGGCGGACGGGCAGACGTGGACCTGGCGGCCTTGGACGGCGGCCTGCACGCCGTCATCCGGCTGCAACCGGACATTCCTGCCGGACGCCTCGCCGAGGAAGCGCTCGGCCTGGGCGTGCGGGTGGTGACGCTGGCCGGCTACTTCGCGGAGCGCCCGCCGGAGAACGGCCTGGTCATCGGGTACGGCGCCCCGAGTGATCTGCAGCTGGCCCGTGCACTGGACATTCTCACGGGGTTGATCGGCCGCATGGCGGAAGCCCCGCCGCAGTAGGGGCCGTCGGCGGGCCTCAGCGTCCGGTCGCAAGCACCACGGCAAGCGTCAGCATGAGCAGGGCCACGCCGCCGTCCAGGATGCGCCACGATGCCGGCCGGGCAAAGAAGCCACTGAGGCCACGTGCCCCGTAGCCGATGAGCGGAAACCACAGTGCGCTGCCGGCGGCAGCCCCGGCACCGAAAAGCCATTTGCCGGTGTCCCCGTGGGTGTTGGCGAGCGAGCCCAGCAGCACCAGCGTGTCGAGGTACACGTGGGGGTTGAGCCAGGTGATGGCGGCGGCGGTGAGAACCGCCGACCAGACAGTGCCCTTGCCCGGGGAATCTGCGGCCTTAAGCGCTCCTGGCCGCAGGGCCCGCCGGGCAGCGAACACCGCATAGGAAAGAAGGAAGGCCACGCCGAACCAGCGCACCACGGCGAGCAGGGCCGGGGCGCCCTCGATGAGCGCGCCGATCCCACCGACTCCGGCAAAGATCAGGATCGCGTCGCTGCCCAGGCACATGAGGACGACCGGCAGCACACCCTCGCGCTTGAGGCCCTGCCGCAGCACGAACGCGTTCTGCGCGCCGATGGCGACGATAAGGCTAAGGCCAGCGCCAAGGCCGGTCAGGAAGGGGATCATGCCTTCGACGGTACGAGCAGAAAATCTTAAACACAATTCACTTTTCCTGCACTTCCATTAGAGTTTCTTTATGGAACTCGACCAGCTCAGGGCTCTCGCCGCCGTCGTCGACCACGAAACCTTCGATGCCGCGGCGAGCGAGCTCCGTCTCACCCCGTCAGCCGTGAGCCAGCGCATCAAAGCCCTGGAGCGCTCGGTGGGCAGCGTGCTGGTGCGGCGGCTCAAGCCGGTCCGCCCGACGCCGGCCGGCGAGCAGCTCCTGCGGTCCGCCCGCCAGCTGCTGCTGCTCGCTGATGAGGCTGTGCTTTCGTTGCGCGGATCCGGAGCTGCGGAAGGGGACGATGGCGGGGCACCGCCCAATTCCGAACGGCTGCGGGTTCCGATCGTGGCCAATGCGGACTCGATCGCAACGTGGCTGCCGGCCGCCTACCGGGAAATCGCACTGGGAGGACGGGTGGCGCTCGAGCTGCTGCGCGACGACGAGCATGCCACCGCCGACCTCCTGAGGTCCGGGGACGCCGTCGGGGCAATCACGGCGGATCCCCGGCCGGTGCAGGGATGCACCATCCGGCCGCTTGGCACCATGGTGTACCGGGCCAAGGCTTCGCATGAATTCGCGGCCCGCTGGTTTCCCGACGGCCCCACCCCGGAGTCCCTCGCCGTCGCCCCCGTCATGCAGTACGACCGGAAGGACACCCACCAGCTCGCTGTCCTCGCGCGCATCGCCCCGGACGCCACTCCCCCGCAGCACTTCATTCCCGATTCGGTCCAGTTCGTCGAGTCCGTTCATGCCGGCTTGGGCTGGGGCATGGTGCCTGACCAGCAGGACCCGGAGGGCTCACTGATCGAGCTCGATCCTTCGTGGACCGAGGATCTGCGGCTCTACTGGCAGGCGTGGACGCTCGAGTCTCCGGGCCTGACAGAGGTGACGGACGCCGTCGTCCGCGCCGCCCGGACGCTGCCGCCGCACCGCGGCCAGGCTGCAGCCCTGAGCGTGAATCATTAAACGCAGCAGCGGCGGGTGCCAAAG